>JBNLGU010000210.1:0-501 GCA_050306215.1 Pontiella sp. | reverse complement strand
GAAGGCACTGGTCCAGCAGGGCCTGGAAGTGATCAGCATCATGCCGCTTTATCAGCAGATTGACCGTGAAAAGTACGGCTTGGAAAAATGCGATATTGATCTGCACATTCCACTGGGCAATGCGTGGTACTACGGCACGGTCTGGATGCACCGCCATGAGGGCGTGCTGACCCTGTTTGTCCAGAGCGAGGAATTTTTCGAGCGGCCGGGGATCTACGGCACCCTTGATCATGGCTATGCCGATAATTACGAGCGCTTCGTGTTTTTCCAGAAGGCGGTGGTGAAACTCATCGATCAATGCGACCTGAAGCCGGATCTGGTGCACTGCAACGACTGGCAGAGTGCCCTGGTTCCCATGCTGCTGTATCACGGAATCGACGGGAATTTCCGCAACGGCAGGGAAGATACGCTGATGACCATCCACAACCTGGCGCATCACGGATGGGCACCCGCTGAAAAATTCTACATGACCAATCTGCCGGGCAAGTGCTACACGATGGA
>JBNLGU010000209.1:0-504 GCA_050306215.1 Pontiella sp. | reverse complement strand
ATAAATATAAGGGTGTTAGTCCTGAGGTTTTAGAGGTTGCCGGTGATTCAAAATACAGTCCACGCGGAAAGCAGGACTTCATTGGGAAGATTAAAGCACTCATAGAAATAATATGATTTCGAACCAGGGCATGGACCTTACGCGGTAAAACGCACTTTCTTCGTGCCTGTCGTTATGTCCCGCGCAGGTCACACCAAACGTTGGCAGGAGAAATAGTTAAAAATGAAATTCATACCGTTTATCGTATCACCAATTGTTTTCTCTATGATTATGGCATTAATAATCCCCAAAATTAGAATTATTCCGGGTTTCCTAAAAAAACCACTTCAACAGGTAATAATATTAGGCGGACTGATAACAGCCGTAATAAGTGCAGGCACATTATTAGGAGATGATAAAACCTCACTAATCACGATGTTCGTGTTTGCACCAATTGCCACAATAGGAATTTCAGTGTGGTTTGTTATCAGCATATTTATTGAAAAGAAAAAAAATGCCAACCAG
>JBNLGU010000208.1:0-505 GCA_050306215.1 Pontiella sp. | reverse complement strand
CTGCTGGGCGTGTTGTCCGGCACAAACATGGTCGAAGGCGGGATGAATTTCGTTCTGGACGGATCGATCAACGGTACCAATGCCACCTGGAATACCGGAACCAATGCACTGTACGTTGGCTCGACCTCTGCCAACAACAGCCTAACCCTTACCAATGGCGCATCGGCCTCAACCTTAAAGGACTTGTACATTGGTACACTGAAAAACGAATATAAGCCCAACTCCCTCAACGTGATGGGAGGAAGCTTCCTGAAAGTCGGGGGTGATGCCTATGTAGGACACGCCAACACCCTGAAAATCGACTCGACATCGCGCGTGTATGTCAACGGGAACTATGAACAGGGCGATTATGCCATACTGGAAATCGGCATCAGCAGCAATCAGGTGCAACCCAACCTGCTCGTGGAAAAGAATGCCGAGTTCAGCGGCATGCTGAACACCAACTACCCGATCTTCAAGATCTTCAACGAAGGAGTTGGAGCATCAAACATCATAACCATCGTCA
>JBNLGU010000207.1:0-507 GCA_050306215.1 Pontiella sp. | reverse complement strand
ATCAAAGGACACAGATGAAAAAGCTTAGAATCCCCATGAACTTGGCCGCAATCCTCGTCGCGGCCTTCTGCTCATCGCTTCTGGTTCCGACGGCGGCCTCCGCCGCGACCCTCGGCGGCTACCTGTTCGTCACCTTCCATGGGCAGGAAACCCCCATGGACGAACAGATCTACTTTGCGCTCAGCAAGGACGGACGCAACTGGGAAGCCCTCAACGATACCCAGCCCGTCCTCGTGAGCCAGCTCGGCGAAAAGGGCGTGCGCGATCCCTATATCCTGCGTTCGCACGACAACAAAAAGTTCTTCATTGTCGCGACCGACCTCTCCTGGGCCATTAACCGCAGCGTAAGCCGCGCCATCCGCGCCGGCAGCAAATCCCTCGTGATCTGGGAGTCCCCCGACCTGGTCCATTGGTCAGAGCCGCGCCTCGTCAAGGTTGCCCCCGACGATGCCGGATGCTCATGGGCGCCCGAAGCCGTCTACGACGTGGAAAAAGGCGACTACCTTG
>JBNLGU010000206.1:0-511 GCA_050306215.1 Pontiella sp. | reverse complement strand
GCTCCTGATCATTTAAGACTTGAAGTTGTACAGCACCTATTCCACCAGGCGCGGCTTGGTGTGGAGCTACACTGTTGGTGATCTCTCCCTTGAGGAATACTGAAATCCCTTGGCTTTCAAGAAAGGCTTTCATCACGCTGATTTCATCATTGTTTCCAACAGCTATTGTGACCATGTCATTCATCTGTTTTCCTCGTTGTTACACCGAACGTTACGTGTGACCTGCGCGGGATATATGCGTTAGGCATGCCATGAGCGACGCGATTGATAATTTTCCCGGAAAATAACGACCATGGGGAGTGGTTCATATTGTGCGTTTTGGTGACTCTCGCTTCACTCGCTCTTTCCCATCGGGAAACCACCTCCGCGTTGCTCCGTCCGCGTAAGGTCCACGCGCTGGCTCTATCCAATTTTTACATATGGAATCCCCACAAGCCATTATGCATTTTGTAAAGCCTGTAGGTGGTATCTTTGCCGTTGAGAGAAATAGTTGCGGTGGCTACATCACCGG
>JBNLGU010000205.1:0-520 GCA_050306215.1 Pontiella sp. | reverse complement strand
AGCGGAGCGATTTTAGTCGGCGGTGTGCTCTTCGCTGTCGTCATCCTTTTGCGCGATGATCGTCGAGGAATCCGGTATGCCGTAGGGAGATTCTTCAAGGCCGTTGAGAATGCGCTGGGCCCGGACGTAGCCGGCCTGCTGCTGTGCATCACTCAGGCGCGGAAGGAGTATCTTTTTGAGCGAGTCGTTGCCGTTGCCAGCGGCCAGCAGTGCCCAGGTGTAGGCCTGCTCATAATCCCGGGGAACGCCTTTACCATCCATGTAGATAACGCCCAGGTTGTACTGGGCGGCCATATGGCCCTGCATGGCTGCCAGCGTGTACCAGCGAATGGCTTCATCCATGTTCTTCGATACGACCTCGCCCATCTGATAGCAGTAGGCCAGACAGTATTGGGATTCGGAATCGCCCTCTCTGGCCTTGGCCAGCAGGCCTTTAATGGTCGGTACTGCAGGATTGGCCTGCTCACCGTTCCGGGATTCGGCCGGCTTATTCTTCCGCTCGCGGATGGCCGTTACCACA
>JBNLGU010000204.1:0-524 GCA_050306215.1 Pontiella sp. | reverse complement strand
CACTGCGTAAGGTAGCCCGTGTCCGTTTGACTAACGGCTATGAGGTGTCCAGTTACATCGGTGGTGAGGGCCACAACCTCCAGGAGCACTCAGTGGTGCTAATCCGTGGCGGTCGTGTGAAGGACTTACCGGGTGTTCGCTATCACGTGGTGCGCGGCAGCCTGGATACTTCAGGCGTCGAGAAGCGGCGTCAAGCACGCTCCAAGTACGGCGCTAAGCGGCCGAAAGGATAAGGTCTGCGGGTCAGACATCAATCAACAGGTTTGAGATAAAGCAATGCCAAGAAGACGAGTAGCAGCACGGCGCGAAGCCCTGCCGGATCCCAAGTACGGAAGTAAACTGCTAGCCAAATTCATCAACATGGTGATGCAGGACGGCAAGAAGTCTGTCGCTGAAAAGATCCTCTACGGAGCCCTGGACACTGTCGCCGAGAAGCGTGGTGGCGAGCCGTTGGATCATCTCGAAACTGCTCTGGAGAACGTACGCCCGCTCGTGGAAGTTAAATCCCGACGTGTGGGTGGCGC
>JBNLGU010000203.1:258-524 GCA_050306215.1 Pontiella sp. | reverse complement strand
AAACACACGGTTCTGCTGAGAAAATGACAATACAGATGACATTTGAAAACGAGATTCGAAGATCAAAGATCCTGCTTAAACGTGGCATCATTTTGACAGCAATCGGATTTCCGTTGATGATTCTCTTCGGAATCATGGATGAAATGAGTGTAGTTCATTTTCTTTCCATCATCGTTTCAATGACAGGTTTCATCACATGGGTTTATTCTGTTGCTCGATTAAGAAATACAATCAAATGCCCAACATGCGGAAAATCGCTGGGATAT
>JBNLGU010000203.1:0-248 GCA_050306215.1 Pontiella sp. | reverse complement strand
AACCGATCCTAGTTATTCGAAAAGGCATTTCATTCAATTTGGAATTCCCGATTCACTGCCTGAGGGAATCAACGCATGCCCCTATTGCAAGGAACCATTTGAATACGAAACAAAATAAGCAGAACCAGGGCATGGACCTTACGGTTGCCGTCGCAAGGAAGACCGGACGATTCATTGCCGCTGGCTAAGTTGAGAGATTAATCAACAGTGTGCTCTTCCGAGCAACCGCAGGTCACACCAAACGTTGT
>JBNLGU010000202.1:0-526 GCA_050306215.1 Pontiella sp. | reverse complement strand
AGTGGTGGCGGAAGTCGAAGAGGATGAGGTGGATTTGGAAGAGGATGACGATATTGTGGAAGATCTCGTCGATCCGGATACCGTTGACCTGCCGGATGATGATGAAGACGATGATTTAAGCGGTGTTGTAATTGCACCGAAAGGGGACGACGAAAGCTGATTTTGGCAGTCCTGAATTTTGGGCTTGCAAATAAAAGAGGCTCGGCATAGTTTCCCATGCCATCGACGGGGATACCGTCATTGTGGGGCCATAGCTCAGTTGGGAGAGCGCTTGAATGGCATTCAAGAGGTCGTCGGTTCGATCCCGATCGGCTCCACCAAAAGAAACAAGGCCTTGGGCGATCTGCCTAGGGCCTTTTTCTTTTTGGAGTTGCCAAAGGAGTTACCACCACGCTCTGAATGGTTCACGCTGGTCGACTTCAGCTTTCAGACGACAAGGTAGCACGCCAGCCACCACGAACTGCTGATAGGCCTTCCTCGTTCCCGCGGCTTTGTGTCCGAACCGGTCCAGCACCTCATCCACGCC
>JBNLGU010000201.1:0-526 GCA_050306215.1 Pontiella sp. | reverse complement strand
AGCAGGAGCGGATATCAAAAGGCGCATACTCCGGTTCCAGTTTTCCGTATTCAAGCTTTGAAAAATCGAGAATGGTATTAATAATGTTTAAGAGCCCGGTCGCGGATTTGTGGATGGTTTCAGCCAGCTCTCGTTGCTCAGGCGTTAAGTTACTTTTTACAAGTAGTGTTGAAAAGCCGATGACGCCATTCATGGGTGTGCGGATTTCATGACTCATGTTGGCCAAGAATTCCGACTTCGCTTGACTGGCCTTGAGTGCGCGTTTTCTCGCTAAATCCAATTCCACATTCTGAATTTCCAGCGCCTCCATGGTTTGGGTAAGGTCTGAAGTAGCCCGCTCGACCTGCTGTTGTAATATTTCCTGGTTGAATTTAAGTGTCTTGGCCATGGCGTTGAAGCCTTCTTCCAGGCTACGCAACTCTCCCTTGGAAATTTCCGGTACGGTTGCGGAAAAATCACCATGTTTCATGCGGATCACTGCCTGGGTCAGCTTTGAGAGTGGGCGGGTGATTTTTTGACTTAGTAT
>JBNLGU010000200.1:0-527 GCA_050306215.1 Pontiella sp. | reverse complement strand
CACGCTTGATGAGCTGGACACCATCAAGGCCAACCTCGACAAGGAGCCGTGGAAGTCCGGTTATGCCGCGCTGGCGGCCGACGGGCGGTCCCAGCTCGGCTACGTCATGGGCGGCCCCTTCGAGGTGGTGAAACGCAACCCCAACGAGAATCTCTGGCCTTGGCGGGGCGACATGACCGCCGTCAACAACCTCGCGCGCATGTGGTATTTCACCGGCAACGAAGACTATGCCCAGAAAGCCCGCGATATCCTCATTGCGTGGGCGACCACCCACAAGGTCTTTGGCGGCAACGAGTCCGGTCTTGATTTGGGCGACTACGCCTTGGCCTATGGCGGCGGCGCCAGCATCCTGCGCGGCACCTGGCCCGGATGGACGCAGGAGGATACGATCACCGTCCAGAACTACTTCCGCAACGTGCTCTGGCCCGCCACCGCCGCCCCGTACAACATTTCAGGCCCCGCCAACAAAGGTTCGCTCAACTTGGTCGCCGGGGCCGTGATCGCCGTTTTCTGCGACGACACCAATA
>JBNLGU010000199.1:0-531 GCA_050306215.1 Pontiella sp. | reverse complement strand
CCGGTCTAATATTTGGAGAAATGTTCCTTTGCATACACGAGCGTATCCAAAAAAATCATCGCCAAGAGGTATTGCTAAGATGTCGCTTGGACGAGTCTTGTTTGGGGCTGGAAGTGGTTGGCCTTTAGTCTTATGTGATTTCATATTTTTTCCTTCCCAACGTTTGGTGTGACCTGCGGTTGCACGGAAGTGTCAACTGCAGGCTTTTAATGGGACTTTTCCAGCGGCGATGAAACGTTTGATCTTTTGTGCGACGGCAACCGTAAGGTCCATGCCCTGGTTGGATCCATTTTATTTTCTTTCCAGTAGAGCATCTTTCGCAACAGAAATGGCTTCAATAAATCCTTCTGCAGGAATGTTACTGACTGCGAATTCTCCGATGTTATTTTGAAATACTAATTCAAATTTTCTGGGATTACCTTCCCGAGTCAGCTTTGCAACAAATGATCCTTGGTATGAAATATCAGCTGTAAGGAACTCATATTGAGAATCACTGTTCAGGCAGTATGAAAAACCTGTCTTACTCATCGA
>JBNLGU010000198.1:0-536 GCA_050306215.1 Pontiella sp. | reverse complement strand
AAACCCACCGATGCCCTCCAGCAGCACTGAACGGGTTCCGCTGGTGAATTTTTCGACGAGCTCTTCTTCCGCGCAGACCAGGTCGGCATGTTCAAGCTGGTCCCTGAAGACCACGATGTCGCCTTTTTCGCCATTAAAACTAAGCCCACGCAGAATCGGAGCAATTTCCAAAACCTTCTTGTTCATTTTAAATCTCCTGTCAGGTTGATCGCTTCTTCTGGATTTGAATGATCGATCTGTTTTCCAATCTCGGCATATTTGGCCACGCGCTCCTCCAGGGGCTTGTTCGCCATCGGATTGTCCGGACTGAAAAGTGCGAGTTTCTCATCCGCCGCGGCAAGTTTTTCGTGCGCGATCAACGCCCAGGCGGCATCGGCCAGGTGCCTGAATTCAGGCTCCAGCAGGATCGGACAGTTGAACGACTGCCGTGAACTGTTGATATCCACGCCGCTGATTTCCATCAGACCGTTGGCCTGACACAGCTTCTGGAGGCGCAGCAGCTGTTCCTTGGTGTTGCGCGGCGGCATGTAGGTGAT
>JBNLGU010000197.1:288-537 GCA_050306215.1 Pontiella sp. | reverse complement strand
CCGGCAGCCTCACCCCGAGCATCCCGACCGACTGGGCGCCGAGCGCCGACGGTACAATCAGCGCCGTCGCGATCTCTGGCAACACGGTGTACGTGGGCGGATACTTCACCACCATCGACGACGGCAGCGGTGCGCAGGACCGTCCCTACCTCGCCGCCATCGGCAGCGATGGCACACTCAGCAGCTGGAATCCGGCCCCCAGTGACAGCGTCTCGGCCATCGCGGTCTCGGGCAGCACGGTCTACGTGG
>JBNLGU010000197.1:0-278 GCA_050306215.1 Pontiella sp. | reverse complement strand
CGCCCCTACCTCGCCGCCGTTAATGACGATGGCACGCTCAACAGCTGGGCACCTGTTGCGGATAACGCTGTCAACGACCTCGTGGTTTCGGGTAGTACCGTCTACGTGGGCGGGTATTTCGGTAGCATCGACGACGGCAGCGGTGCGCAGGCGCGTAATTATCTCGCCGCCATCGGCACCGACGGCACACTGGATACCACCTGGGCTCCGACCGTCAACAAGTGGGTCAATGCCATTGCGCTCTCGGACAGCACTGTGTTCGTGGGAGGGGTCTTCAC
>JBNLGU010000196.1:0-543 GCA_050306215.1 Pontiella sp. | reverse complement strand
CCATGAGGGTGGGATCATTTAAAGTGTCTGTGCCGGTGTGTGGATCTGCTTGGCGTGAAACTGACACGCCCTGCAGCTCCTTACCAGTTCAACGGCGTCCTGGAGGGCTGTAGGCCAGTAAAATCCGTGCTGAAAGGCTTTACCGACCAGCGTGCGGGAAGATGCATGGTTCCCGCACTCACCTCCATGGACATCTGCAGGTCGCAGCCTTCTTCCCGGGTAATGCACCGCATTAGGATGCCATTGGCGCCACGTGGGTAAAGATCCCCTTCTACCAGCGTGTATCTTTTAGCCAAACGGGTGATCCAATCTGCTGAAACCATGTCATCGGCAAGGATGTTATCTTTCAAGTAGGTCCGGATCTCCATGATCCATGTATCTCGATTAACTTGAGCTTCTGGATCTTGTGCATCAGGGTGCACAGAGACCCCATGACACATATGATCCTTGGCAAGCTCCATGGAATCGGGACCGCTGACTTCGAGGTGCCGGTCCTGCCCCCTTCACCCGGTTCGGCAGGCCAGACTATAGGTCACTGTAGCT
>JBNLGU010000195.1:0-545 GCA_050306215.1 Pontiella sp. | reverse complement strand
GGCGCCGGCGCAATTGCTATACGGGGTCCGCAAAGAAGCGGATGCCCTTGGACTCAACCTCGTGAGCGAACGGTGCCCGAGCCGTCTGGCGATTTCGCGCGAAGCAACCTGCGAACACCATCATGGACGGATTACAGACCTGCTCGACACCCTGCCGCTCGACGGCCAAACCCACTACTACTGCTGCGGCCTGGAAAGCATGGTCAACGATGTTGGGGCATGGCTGCAGAAAAAAGGCATCCTGTTGCAACAGATTCACCGCGAAGTATTCTTTCACGGATAAGCCTTATTTTTAGTTATTGTATGTTGTCTTTGGCCTGCGTCATCGATAGACAGCGATGCTATGAAACCGATAGTGATTTGCGCATTATACAAGTTCGTAAGGTTGGAGGACTATATTGGGTTGCGACAACCTCTGCTTGATTTCCTGTCAGACCGCGGCATACGGGGCACCCTCCTGCTGGCAGCGGAAGGCATTAACGGAACCGTTGCCGGCTCGCGGGAAGCCATTGATGCTCTCCTTGAGCGGCTGAAGTCTGACCCCC
>JBNLGU010000194.1:276-549 GCA_050306215.1 Pontiella sp. | reverse complement strand
GTCGTATAGTCGCCCGTATAAACACCCGTAACGTTTTCCCCCTCGCCAAACGCGCCCACCGCCAGGGTGGTGCCATCCGAGGAAAGTGAAAGACCTATACCAAATTCGTCATTTGCCCCGGTATTGGAGGCCTTGATGTAGGCATCCTGGGCCCAGCCACTACCACTGTTGCTGAACATGTAGACGGCACCGCTCCAGGTAGCGCCATCGGCATTGGCCGTCGGTGCGCCAACAGTGACCCCGGTAGCATCTTCGTCTTCCAGGTACGCACCC
>JBNLGU010000194.1:0-266 GCA_050306215.1 Pontiella sp. | reverse complement strand
GAACAGATAGACCGCACCATTGCCGCCGGACTGGAAATCCCCTCCCACCGCCAGGGTCTGCGTGGTATTAGTGGCATTAGCGGTGAGGGCAACACGTGCACCAAAATACGCCCCAGTTATCGCAGCTGGGGCCTTGATGTAGGCATCCTCCGCCCAGACGCTACTATTGCCATCGTTACTGAACAGATAAACCGCGCCGCTATCCGTCACTGGCGTCGTTTCGGTAATGGTGGTGTTGACGCCGGTGGCATCACCATCCTCATAAG
>JBNLGU010000193.1:0-554 GCA_050306215.1 Pontiella sp. | reverse complement strand
TAGACTACATAAACCCGGCGGAGTTCGGATTTCAGATTGTCCGCTTGGACAAGATCGAAATGAAAGAAGACATTAAGAGGGTAATCAAGAATCACCGAACCAGAAAATGAACCGAACCAGGGCATGGACCTTACGGTTGCCGTCGCACAACAGTTCATGCGTTTCATCGCCGCTGGCAAAGTTTAGAGATTAACCATAGGTTTGACCTTCCGGGTGCAACCGCAGGTCACACCAAACGTTGGAAGCAGATAAATAATATGCCATTCGACAAAAACAAAACGATTCAGGAACTACTGGAATTATCGGATGAGTACTCAAAGAAATATCCAGAATGCTCAGGTTGTTTCGTTACCCTGAATGAATTAATTGAGGCAGCATCCCAAAGAGATAGACAAGACATAACCAATCTCAACCTTGACCTCTTTGCGATACGTGAATTTGACGGATGGATTCCACCAATTGCAGAACGATTATTTGGGTTGAATAATTGGGCAAAAGGAAATCCAAAACAGGATGCAAAAAAATAACTTCCAACCAGCGCGTGGAGCTTACGC
>JBNLGU010000192.1:0-560 GCA_050306215.1 Pontiella sp. | reverse complement strand
GATGAAGCTCCCGCTATTGCCAGCGGCGACGGGATCACGCGACCGACCGAACTGCTCGACGCCGTGCTCGCGGCAGGCCGCAAGGGCCTTTCGATCCAGCGCTACAAGGGGCTGGGCGAGATGAATGCCGAGCAATTGTGGGAGACCACGCTGGACCCGGAAAACCGAGCGCTGCTGCAGGTCAAGGTCGAGGATGCGGACGTGACCGACGAGATCTTCACCCGCCTGATGGGCGATGTGGTGGAACCGCGCCGCGAATTCATTCAGGACAATGCATTGAACGTTGCTAACCTTGATGTCTGATTCTCGCCATCAAGAGCCGCAAGGGGCTTTGAACGTTGCGAATCTCGACGTTTGACGCGCGCCATATGCGGATGAGCGGCGAGGCCTGACTGACAGACAACTGGCGCACAATCACAAGGGAGGGCAGGCATGCAGGAAGACAGTAAGGGCGGCGCCATCAACACGGGCGGCTTCTACCTCTTCCTCGCTGCAATCACCTGCGCCATGGCCTATGTCGTGTGGCCGTTTGCAGCACCATTGCTGTGGGCGACGCTGGC
>JBNLGU010000191.1:301-565 GCA_050306215.1 Pontiella sp. | reverse complement strand
GCCGTCATCTTTTCCGTGCTGAAGGCCCACGCCAAAAACGGCGAGGATATTTACGGTGATGGAGTACTGGAGATTTTGCAGGATGGATTCGGTTTCCTCCGCTCTGCCGACAGTTCCTATCTCGCAGGACCTGATGACATTTACGTATCACCGAGCCAGATTCGTCGTTTTAATCTGCACACTGGCGATACCGTCTCCGGCAAGATCCAGCCACCGAAAGAGGGTGAGCGCTACTTTGCACTGCTCAAGGTCGAACAGATCAAT
>JBNLGU010000191.1:0-291 GCA_050306215.1 Pontiella sp. | reverse complement strand
AAGGTGCTGTTTGAGAACCTGACACCGCTGCATGCCAACGAGCGCATGTCACTAGAGATGGGCAACGGCAGTACCGAGGATGTCACTGCGCGAATCATCGACCTCACCGCACCTATCGGCAAGGGCCAGCGCGGCCTGATCGTGGCACCGCCGCGCTCCGGTAAAACGGAATTGATGAAGGAGATCGCACACGGTATCACGGCAAACCACCCGGAAGCCGAACTGATGGTCCTTCTTGTTGACGAACGTCCCGAAGAGGTTACCGATATGGAACGCTCTGTCAAAGGCGAA
>JBNLGU010000190.1:0-569 GCA_050306215.1 Pontiella sp. | reverse complement strand
CCATTCCCCTTCGGGCGTAGTTACCAGTCCCCCCTGGGCAACGCCCTGATCCTTAAAGCCGATCCGGCCTTCATACGGACCTTCAATGTTATCCGCGCGATAAATCAGTACCGTGCGGAACCAGTGGCTTCGCGGCGAGCCGATCAGGAAAAGATAATACTTCCCATCGACTTTAAACAACTGGGAACCTTCGGCGTTGAGGCCGCCGACCTCATCTTCACCGAACGCCAGATTGGCGTTTTCAATAATCACCTTGCTGGTTCCACCCGACTTGATGCCTGAGACATCCTCCTTGAGCTCGGTCAGCGATATCCGCCCGCCACCGCTGATCATGTACACGCGCCCGTCATCATCGAAAAACAGTGAATTGTCATGCAGCACGGGACTGAACTCAATGGACTTCCACGGTCCCTTTTCAATAGCCTTCGTGGTGTACACATGTGTTCTTCCGGATGTTGCGGAAAAGGTCGATACATAATAGGTCCCGTTGTGATACCGGAGACTGCTGGCCCAGGATCCCTTGCCGTAGGCATTCTGTCCGTTTTCGAGATTCAACTTGTCGTTTTCAA
>JBNLGU010000189.1:0-577 GCA_050306215.1 Pontiella sp. | reverse complement strand
GCGCTGCTGAAGGAAGAAGCAGTGCAGGAGCATCTGCGCGAGTTGGGATTCTATCTATGACAAAACGACCCGCACCGACGGAGTGGGACAATTTGACCCGCCAATCTCACCTTTAAATGGATTGCCAGCGCGGATTGGCCCGTTTGCTACCGAATTAAAGGTGTTTACTGCCGGGAAAGAGGGGAACGGAACTTGCTGAAGCAGATAGACACCCGGCCGAGAGGAGTCGAGCACCGCCCATGAGCGACATCGCCACCATCAAGCCCACACCGCTGATCGACCGCTTCGGCCGCCAGGTCACCTACCTGCGTATCTCGCTCATCGATCGCTGCAACTTCTGCATGAGCGAAGAGATGGAGTTCGTACCCAAACCGCAGATGCTGACCTTGGAAGAGATCGCCAGCGTGGCGCGGACCTTCACCGAACTGGGGGTGAAGAAGATCCGCCTCACCGGCGGCGAACCGCTGGTGCGCAAAAACGCCCTCTGGCTGATACACCGCATTGCCGCGATGCCCGGTCTGGAAGATCTGACCATGACCACCAATGGTTCGCTGCTGGCGCGACAGGCGACTACCCT
>JBNLGU010000188.1:0-593 GCA_050306215.1 Pontiella sp. | reverse complement strand
CCGGCCTCGTAGCAGCTGAGGACCTCCGCGTCCGGGGGCAGGCCGAGCTTCTTCTTCGCCAGGGCCACCTCGGACAGGAAGCGTCCGCGGTCGCGGGCATCGATGGTTTTCCGGCGGATCCTTTCGCCGTTGTAGAATCCGAGCAGCCATTTCGTGTTGCTCAGCTCCATGGCAACGATTAACTTACCAGTGCTATGTGCGGGTGTGTTGTTCATCATATGTCTCCTTTTTTTTGGTGATCTAAGGATTATATTTTGGATGACAACCCCCACATAGCATCTACGCGGTAAAACGCACAGTTTTCATGCCTGACGTTGGTAGTCCCGCGCAAGCAACGGTGTTAAACCGCAACACAAAAATCAGGATTCTTAACCGCCGAGTTGGCAGCGATGACCAGCTTCCGCATCACAGCGACCAGAGCGACTTTCTTAGGCCTATGATTTTCTTCTACCAGTCGATGGTAAAACTCCCCCATCCGGGGATTGCATCGTATGGCACTCACGGCCGCCATGTAGAGACACCGCCTCAGCCGGCTTCGTCCTCCATGGATATGCCGCTTCCTGCTGCTCGTCCCGCTGTCCCGGTTATAGGGT
>JBNLGU010000187.1:0-599 GCA_050306215.1 Pontiella sp. | reverse complement strand
GCTGTTCGAGCTCGACAGCTACGACGATCCGCTGATCATGATGGCAGCGGTGGAAGGCGACGAACTCGATCCACAAGTGGAGGCCGACTACATGGAAGCCATCCACAAGAACGAACCGAATGCAACGGCCCCTAAACGGATCGGGCGCTTTGAGTTCTATGAACGCGCTGAAAAGGCTTATGCCTGCGTGGTTACCGGCACGACGGCCAAGTATGGCAATATCATCCTGAAAAAGGGCGTTACGCCCTGTTCCTAGGAATCTTTCGCTGAGAGAGAGGCTGAATCACATGACCAAACTGCAAAATGAAATACTGGTGGCGGCCGCAGTATCTGTAGTTCTGTTTCCGGGAATGGCGACCGCCGTGGGTCTGATATCGAGTACGGAAACGCCGACGCTAATCGTGAGTACGGACCAGGAGCCTGTGATGGACGGCCCATTCAAGCCGAACTGAGAATCGCTGCAGCAGTATGAAGTGCCGGAATGGTTCCGCGATGCCAAGTTCGGCATCTGAGCCCACTGGGGTCCACAATGCCAGCCGGAAGCGAATGACTGGTATGCGCGCCAAATGTACAGGAAGGATCACTGGCAGCATAAATTC
>JBNLGU010000186.1:0-599 GCA_050306215.1 Pontiella sp. | reverse complement strand
AAGCTGGGTACCGAAGCAGTGCCGTTGTTCCGGTAGAATTTCATTGTGCTGACGCCGCTGCCGACAAGGGCATCGAGATCGCCATCGCCATCGATGTCGGCGAAGGTTGGAGAGGCGTAGGAGCCCACATTGAATCCGGCCAGCGGATTGCCGGCCACATCGGCGGCAAAGGCGGGCGCGGCAGCCGTGCCGGCGTTGCGATAGAACTTCACACTACCATATTCTTCGCCGACAAAGGCATCGAGATCGCCATCGCCATCGATGTCGGCGAAGGTTGGAGCGGCGTAGGAGCCTACATTGAATCCGGCCAGCGGATTGCCGGCCACATCGGCGGCAAAGGCGGGTGCGGCAGCCGTGCCCGTGTTACGATAGAATTTTACCGTACCGGTGTATTCGCCGACAAAGGCATCGAGATCGCCGTCGCCATCGATGTCGGCAAAGGCAGGCGCTGACTCTGTGCCGACATCGAATCCGGCCAGCGGATTGCCCGCCGCATCGGCGGCAAAGGCGGGCGCGGCAGCCGTTCCATTGTTACGATAGAACTTCACCGTGCCGTATGTATTCCCGACAAAGAGATCGAGATCGCCGTCGTTATCGAT
>JBNLGU010000185.1:0-600 GCA_050306215.1 Pontiella sp. | reverse complement strand
CGACACAGATTTCACCGGCGAAGCATGGCCGGGCGAGAATATCACTGTCGGTTATCTGGAGCAGGAGCCGGAGCTCGATACGACCAAGACCGTGCTGGAAAACGTCAAGGACGGCGCGCGCGCCACCGCCGACATGGTCGAACGGTTCAACCAGATCGGCATGGAAATGGCCGAAGAAGATGCCGATTTCGATGCGCTCGGTGCGGAAATGGCCGATCTGCAGGACAAGATTGACGCAGTTGACGGCTGGACGCTCGACAACCAGCTCGAAGTTGCGATGGAGGCACTACGCTGCCCGCCGGGCGATTGGCCGGTCAAGGACCTGTCGGGTGGTGAGAAGCGCCGCGTTGCCCTCACCCGGCTGCTGATCCAGAAGCCTTCAATCCTGCTGCTGGACGAACCGACCAACCACCTCGACGCAGAAAGCGTCCAGTGGCTCGAAAACCATCTCAAGGAATATGCGGGTGCGGTGCTGATGATCACCCACGATCGCTATGTCCTCGACAATGTGGTCGGATGGATCCTCGAATTGGATCGCGGGTCCTACTACCCCTACGAAGGCAATTACTCGACCTATCTGGAAAAGAAGGCCAAGCGTCT
>JBNLGU010000184.1:0-609 GCA_050306215.1 Pontiella sp. | reverse complement strand
GATTTAGGGTTTTCGCTAGAGTTCATATTCCTGATTCGGACACCTCCATCGAAGGCCCAAATTCATTTGCATACGAATGTTCCAATCATCCGGGAAAGAAACGTTACAACATGAGATTCCATATTGATGAAGAAACTCATATTCGATGCGAAAACAATCTGAAGGAATGGATTACAGAAATACTGATTCCGTGGTTCAGCACTTACCCCAAGGAATCATGGACAAATCCAAGTATAAAAATGGGCTAACCAGGGCATGGACCCTACCCGGTAAAACGCACAAATTTCATGCCTGACGGTTTATTCCCGGGCGGGTCACACCAAACGTTCGCCAGAAATAATTATGGATCAAGTAGGAACATATAGTACGCACTATCATTGGGAGGCAATTGATGTTCTCTGGATAGAATTTGTTCTAGTTATGATCACAATCTTGTGTTGGCTTGTTTTCCGTCCTTTGCGGAAGCAAAAACGAAAACACATAATTAAAACTCAAATTGCGACCACTTTCATCATTTTCGCCATCTGGTATTTTTATCCATCTTTGGCTTACAGAGGTACATATACCCAAACTACCGTTGCACGCATGAGGGAGGATTCCTTTTCAGAT
>JBNLGU010000183.1:0-616 GCA_050306215.1 Pontiella sp. | reverse complement strand
GAATTTTGCGACTATATTTCCCTGTATGCAAATCACGATTGTGTGCTCAAAGACTGTTTTGTCCGATCGGATAGTTTTTTGGAGATGGCGCTAATCAACGTGAGTATAGAGCGTTGTGTTTTTGAAGGAGGGTATGGGAGTATTCAAGTTGACGGGCGCTCAACGGCCGTAAGCAGCATATTTGCACTACACGAAGTCGATATGGATATTGCCGGACTGACCGCTTCGAATTGTACGTTATCTTTCTGGGATAGTTTCGGGAGGATAACCTCCAGTGCATTTGAAAACTGCATTGTAGATACGGATGGCTATGTTGATGCTCAGAAGAGTCACTTCTACAACTCATGTACACCATATGCGGAGCATGGTGTTGGCGGAAATATAAACCTCGATCCACAGTTGATAAATCTAGGTTCCGGAGTGCTGGCGCCTCTTCCCTCATCCCCTTGCATCGATGCGGGGCTGGCACCCAATGTTCCGGGTGAAAAGGATGTGATCGGCAACTCGCGGTTCATCGGCAGCGAAGTGGATATGGGGGCTGTGGAATACTGTCCCGGACTCGAGGTGCTTGATGAGCGGGTTTTCCCAAATAAGGAAATGTGGGAGTTGGCGATGC
>JBNLGU010000182.1:0-618 GCA_050306215.1 Pontiella sp. | reverse complement strand
TTCACATGCAATGGCCCGGCGGCAGCGGCGACCGCATCCCGGCCTGGAGCCGCCGGGTGGTCCAGGACCCCCAGACCCTGATCTTCAACGCCCAGGTCTGGCGCCCGGATAAACCGTATATCTGGCGCAATCCCGATTATCGGGTGCCATCCGACCCCTTGCTGGTCTACGAAGTCCATGTGGGTATGGCCCAGGAAGAGGGACGCGTAGGTTCTTACGCCGAATTCACCGCCAAAGTGCTGCCCCGCATAAAAGCCACCGGTTACAATACACTGCAGATCATGGCCCTTCCCGAGCATCCCTACTACGGCTCCTTCGGCTATCATGTTTCCAGTTTCTTTGCGGCTTCATCACGCTTTGGCCCGCCCGAAGATCTCAAAGCCCTCATCGATGCCGCCCATGGCATGGGATTGACCGTGCTAATGGACCTGGTGCACTCCCATGCGGTCAACAATGAGGTTGAAGGCCTCAGCCGTTTCGACGGTACAGACTACCAATTCTTCCATACCGGTCCCCGGGGCCGGCACGAACTGTGGGATTCGCGCTTATTCGACTACGGCAAACCCGAAGTCCTGCACTTCCTGCTCTCCAACTGCCGCTTCTGGCTTGATGAATATA
>JBNLGU010000181.1:0-619 GCA_050306215.1 Pontiella sp. | reverse complement strand
GACGGGAAAATCCAGGGCTCCTATTTCCACGGCCTGTTTGATTTCCCCGAATTCCGCAACCACTACCTGAAACAGCTCAATCCCGATTATCCGGCGGAAGACGCGCAAGCCGCCGCCGACTTCAAGCAAACCCAATACGACCTGCTCGCCGAACATTTCGAGCAGCACCTCGACATGGAAAAGTTGTTCGCCATTCTGGGTGGAGGGGCGAGTTCCACCTCGCCTTCCCGCCTCACCGAATCCGCGCAAGACCGGGTGGAACCGGTCCCTCCAAAACGCAAACACCCCGCTCACAAATGAGATGCCGTATCGGTTGTTTGTAGGGTTGGAACGGGTATCACCGTTGGACCGCATTCCGCCAGCCTCGCTTCGCGTCCAGCCGCGGCGGAAAGGTTTTCAACCATTTCCGCCCTACAAACAATGGAGGCCCCTCAATCGCGATGAACTCTAAAAATCAATCCCCTTGCGGGCTTTGATACCGGCCTCGTAGGCGTGCTTGACGCTGTTGATTTCCGCAACGGTGTCCGCCAACTCGTGGATCGCATTGCCCCCTCCACGCCCCGTAACGACAACGGTCTGCTCGCGCGGTCGGTTGCGGATGGCTTCGAGCACCATCTCT
>JBNLGU010000180.1:0-620 GCA_050306215.1 Pontiella sp. | reverse complement strand
GGTAGTCCCGCGCAGGTCACACGTAACGTTGGAGTGGAGTAAAAAGAGATAATTGTGAAGAAGATTCTGTTGTTCATCATTTTGATTTCTGCCTGTTTTTTAGTGACAGGTTGTTTCAAACCAAACCCATGTCGAACTTCGTTGGATGACTGGACGACACGTTCATTCGATGACATTGGAATTTTGCTTGAGCTACCAAAGGATGCAATCGCTGTAGAGACATTGGGTGTTGATAAATGGAAAGAAGGATTAACTGAAGACTGTATCCTAAAGTTCTATTTACATGAATATCGCTTCCCTATGGATGACAGTCATTTCTTCATTCAATTTCGTTTCATGCGTCTGACAGAATCACAGTATCAGGCGTTTCGAGATGGAAATCATTATGAGTCAAGCTACGGAATATGGAACGAACATCACTCTGCAGCATATCCCACCTCAACGCATTTTGTTTGGACAGATTTTAATCACGGAGAACTTTATGGATGGCGACAGGATTACCACTCCAGCAATGGTGACGTTGTCATAGCCGGTGTTAGTTACGGTCCCTATGAAGATTGGGGAGAGAAGGTTCGAATTACAGATTCAAATGCAGTCGAAAGAGTTCTAAGTTCCGTACA
>JBNLGU010000179.1:0-625 GCA_050306215.1 Pontiella sp. | reverse complement strand
TGTGCGTTGTACCGCGTCAGCTCCATGCGCTGGTTGGAAAAGTTTAGTTTAAGTGAATCGGTTGTTTCTCCGAGAATAGTCACAGAATCTTTCCTGTTTCTCCGTAATTTGACACAGGACCTGTATTTCAAATTTCAGCATGTTCTCCGTGATTTGACACAGAATCTTTCCTGTTTCTCCGTGATTTTCCAGTTGATCAGTGTTCAAAATTCCATCCTGTTTTCAGAGAATCAATTGATCCTGTTTGCTCTCATCCGCAAAGTATTATTTCCCGATTCCAACGTTTGGTGTGACCCGCCCGGGAATAAACCGTCAGGCATGAAAAATGTGCGTTTTACCGGGTAGGGTCCATGCCCTGGTTGGGCAATTGTGTTAGTGATTTGATTAATGGTTCTCGGTATTCTGGATCCTTCTCATGAAACTCCAGCTTCTTGCTGCTTAAATCGATATTGATAAATACCTCTGAGTAAAAAGCTTCATCAGCCTCAGAGTTGAAGAAGAACTTCATTGGAATCTGCTCAAAATCTATATTCTCAGGGTTATTTGATAATCCCACAACATCAGCAACAACCTGCTTTAGGGCTGTAGTAGTACCCGGAGTGACGCCGTAAAGTCCTGAGAGGAT
>JBNLGU010000178.1:0-626 GCA_050306215.1 Pontiella sp. | reverse complement strand
AAACCATATCGCAAACCCGACTTCGAGAACATCGCCAACCAGTTAAAGAACAAAGTCATCTTTGACGGGCGCAACCAGTACAACCCAAGGCAATTGTTTGAACTCGGCTTTGACTACACCGGCATCGGCCGCAGCTAAAGGGGATAGTCGCTATGCACATGCGCAAACGTATCCTGGTCACCGGTGGTGCCGGCTTTCTCGGTTCACATCTCTGTGAACGACTACTTGCGGATGGACATGACGTACTTTGCCTGGATAATTTCTTCACTGGTACCAAAGACAACATCAGCCATTTGCTCGACAATCATAATTTCGAACTGATGCGCCACGATATCACCTTTCCACTTTACGTGGAGGTGGATGAAATCTATAACCTGGCCTGCCCCGCCTCACCGATTCATTACCAACACGATCCGGTACAAACCACCAAGACATCCGTACATGGTGCAATCAACATGCTTGGACTGGCAAAGCGCACCAAAGCGAAGATACTCCAGGCTTCCACCTCTGAGGTCTATGGTGACCCGAAGGTCCATCCACAGACCGAGGATTACTGGGGACACGTCAATCCAATCGGTCACCGTTCCTGCTACGACGAAGGAAAGCGTTGTGCAGAAACGCTATTC
>JBNLGU010000177.1:0-641 GCA_050306215.1 Pontiella sp. | reverse complement strand
GAACTCGATGATGCTTACATCACGACGGCTAGTCGCATGCGGGAATTGGCAAAAAGTAAATACGGATGCCTTGAATTCATCTCATGTACCGAAGGGAACCAAGAAGTTGCTGTTTCGTATTGGGAAACTCAAGAGCAGATTAAATTGTGGAAACGAGATGCAGAGCACCAAGCAGCTCAAGACCTCGGAATTTCAACGTGGTACAAATCCTATCAGGTTCAAGTGGTTGAAATAATCCGTGAGTACAAAAATCAACATAACCAGCGCGTGGACCTTACGCGGTAAAACGCACAGTTTTCATGCCTGATGTTGGTAGTCCCGCGCAGGTCACACGTAACGTTGGGCACTAATAAATGAATAGAACGATAATTTTCACACTTGGATCGATTCTCATGATTTGGAGTCTATTTTCATGCTCAAAAAAATATCCCACTGCTGAATGCAGCACAGAAGAGGGTTTTGTTGATTTTACATTTGCTATCACAAGAATTGAAACACTCCCATCTGGGGAAAGACGATTCCATGTCAGGGGCAAGATCAAAGACCAGAAAGTAGGATTTATAATTGAGCTGGAACCCAAGTGGAATCCCAAGCTTATAGAGGGTAGTGACGATGTAAGTTTCTACTGGGGGAAAGGAGCA
>JBNLGU010000176.1:0-646 GCA_050306215.1 Pontiella sp. | reverse complement strand
AAATTCACCTTCAAGAATGAGTCCGTAAGTTCGGACGTGTGTATCGACCATAAATCCACTTTCTGTATATGCGCCTAGAAATCGGATCTTCGTGCCTTTGGGAACGATTCCTTTTGCATAGTCTGAGTAGAGCGAAAAATCGCTGCTGTCTGTTGGGATTAGGGAATCAATTCCTTGATTGTCAATGAACTGACAGGGTTGTTGAAGTTCGAGAACGGTATTTCTTTTGATTGGGTAATGCGTCGATGAATTATGAATCGATGAGCATGCCATCAGGTTCATGCAACCAATAATCGTAAGGCATGCATAAAATCGTATTTGGTTATTCATCGTCTTTTTTTATCCACATCCAACGTTTGGTGTGACCCGCCCGGGAATAAACCATCAGGCATGAAAATTGTGCGTTTTACCGGGTAGGGTCCATGCCCTGGTTCGACCTCTCTTTCCTGCCCATCCATTTTTCGCGAATGATCACTCCTTCTGGTTCGATTACAAACTCATAGTCGTATTTATTATTAGGATCATTGACAGGTGCCTGTTCATTGATTTTTTCTATTACTATACTAAGAACTTCATACAGACTTGCTGGCTCGTCTAATTCCAAATTTATTGGATAACTTATCTCTCGATCGGGCAAATCGATGTC
>JBNLGU010000175.1:0-654 GCA_050306215.1 Pontiella sp. | reverse complement strand
ACTAACAAGTGGTGGATACAAACAATCCGATGGCTTTGCGGAATCGGAGGAATAATCTACGGCTTACTTTGGCTTAACCACTCACTCTATTGTTGGTGGGCAAGTTGGGGACCTCCAAATGACTATCCAGAAGCATGGGCACATCAATCAAAAATATCCTTAGTCATTTCCATCGCCGTATTAACGGCATCAATTTTTGTACTCATCAACTTCAGGTTAAAAAAAGGAAAGTCGAACCAGGGCATGGACCTTACGGTTGCCGTCGTATCACAGTTCAAGCGTTTCATCGCCGCTGGCAGTGTTCTGTTATTAACCTACGGTTGACACTTCCGTGCAACCGCAGGTCACACCAAACGTTCGAAATGAAAGGAGAACTAAATGAAACATATTATTACCAGCATTCTGCTGAGTTCAGCAGTTTGCGCGGCCAATGCCTATTGGGAGCATGACAGCGAGCTTGAACAATCGATCAAGAATAGTGAGCCACTATCTCCCACACCACAAACATTAAACATCAAAGGCCGGTCCATTGAAGCTCAACTTATGAACACAGATGGAATTGAGTTTTTCGGCCACAGCACAACGAAGGTTCTCAATGCGATTGTGGTAGTTGGGAACAAGCTTGTGGTGGCTGACAACGAAGGAGTGCTATAC
>JBNLGU010000174.1:0-682 GCA_050306215.1 Pontiella sp. | reverse complement strand
AGCGCTGTCCTGAAAAGTAAATTTGCATAAGGCGGCGGAGACTACGTCATTACCCCGTTCGTGAAAACCATAGAACGGTGCGAAAAGATGCCAGATCCATTAATTTCTGCGCTAACGCAATTATAATTTGACATTTAGCTAAACGACTAACTATAAAGCAACCCATGGAAACGACATTGGACATTCTGAAGGCGCTTTCGGACAGGAACCGGGCGCGGGTGGTGGCGGCTCTCGGTCGCTATGACGAGCTGTGCGCCTGCCAGATCACGGAACTGCTGGAAGTCAGCGGGGCGACCGCGTCGCGCCATCTGGGCATTCTTCAACAGGCCGGACTGGTTGCAAGTCGTAAGGATGGACGCTGGGTTTACTACAAGCTGGTGAAGCCTGCCGGTAGCGAGCCGCTTTTCCAATGGCTGGAAAAAAACTTTGCCGCGTCCGATGAGTTGAAGGCTGACTTTGAGGCGTTGGACAACATCGTGGCCATCACCCGCGAAGACCTTTGCCGCAAGCAGCGCGGCGAAGCGTGCTGCCCCTCCAAATGAGTAGGTTTACAAAATGATTATGGACACACGAAGTGAGGTTGACTTGAAAAGACGGCAGCGAAGCGGCGAAATAATTTTCACCCAGCGTCAGTGTCAGGAATCATTCTGTCCAAAATTATTTTGTCGAACATTCCGCTCGC
>JBNLGU010000173.1:0-699 GCA_050306215.1 Pontiella sp. | reverse complement strand
ATGCGTTAGGCATGAAAATTGTGCGTTTTACCGCGTAAGGTCCACGCGCTGGTTCTGCTAGTTTATTTCATCAGTTAGTTTCTGGATATTTTCCTTCGTAATCGGTTGATTAATTTCAGGGGAGGATAGATTGAAAAGTAGAGTAGCGATTTCCTTATTTCTCCCATCCTCATAATCCAGATCTTCACGCATTTCCAATTTATCTGCCCACGTTGAAAGTTCAGATGCGCTGATTTCATTATCCAAATACTTCTTCATTACATTCCGAACATCGAGAATTGTTAGAACGTATAACTCTGCATCGCAGTTCCAGTCGTAATTCTGAAGATCAGTCATCACATCGATTACGGGACGTTCTAAACGTGCAAGTTCTCTGATTAGTATGGATCGATCTTTCATTTTATTTCAGCAGAACGTTACGTGTGACCTGCGCGGGATATAAACGTGTGGCACGATAGATTGTGCGGTTTACCGCGTAAGGTCCACGCGCTGGTTGGATGTATTTGCTTCCGCAATAAACTGCTATTGCCCCGCATTTGACTCTGCGTGAGCGAACATCTTTGTTTAAGCAGTTCTCGGTTCTACTTTGTTTTATGTCCTTTTGAGAGATGACTAGATCAGTTTTACATATGTTTCTGATTGTCCCGTTCTTCCAATAAAGCTCTGATTGCCTTAATGTCAGATCCAAGACGACTGAAG
>JBNLGU010000172.1:0-703 GCA_050306215.1 Pontiella sp. | reverse complement strand
AGGGATAATATGGCTATCAGTTTCTGCCCTTTGCTTCATGCGAGCTGGATTCATGGAGCTTCTTGAAAAGGAATACATTAAAAAAGACTCGAACCAGGGCATGGACCTTACGCGGTAAAACGCACTTTCTTCGTGCCGGACGTTATGTCCCGCGCAAGCAACGGTGTTAAACCGCAACTAAAAAATCAGGATTCTTCACCGCCGAGTTGGCCGCAATGACCAGCTTCCTCATCACAGCGATCAAGGCTACCTTTTTAGGCTTATGATTTTCCTCCACCAAACGTTGGTAAAACTCCTTCATTACGGGATTGCATCGGATGGCACTCACGGCGGCCATGTAGAGGCAGCGCCTCAACCGGCTTCGCCCCCCATGGATATGCCGGGTCTTGCAGCTGGTCCCGCTGTCCCGGTTGTAGGGTGCCAGCCCGACCAGCGCCCCCGCTTCCTGCCGGGAGAGCGTCCCGATCTCCGGAAGATGGGCCAGCAGCGTGGAGGCGCAAACGCCCCCCAGCCCCTGGATGCCCCGGATGCGGACGGCCTTTTCGCTCATCTTTTCGTCAGCCCGGATGGTTTCCTCGATCTGGCGGTCCAGCCTGTCGATTTGCCCTTCAAGCCAGCGCAGATGCTTCTTCACCTCCCGGGCGTACTCGGGATAAGCCGCGGTATCGAGCCGGTTCATTTCGGCCGTGCGCATCTCCATGAG
>JBNLGU010000171.1:0-719 GCA_050306215.1 Pontiella sp. | reverse complement strand
GCCTGGGTCAGCACCTGCTGGATGGTGTCACAAATGGCCTGCCACCAGATGCTGGCGTCAATTTCCGCCCACAGTGGCTCCGGACGATGGAGGGCATAGGCAGCAGAGGCTTCAGCCAATACCATGCCTGTGTTGTCCCAAACGGCCGTTTTCGTGCTAGAAGTCCCGACATCAACCGTCAAAATGTATTGCTGGCCCAAAATACACCTCTTATCGGGTAGTGATCGTGCCGTCCATGTCCCACAGCGCTTCCCAACTCTCAGCCCCTTCCCACAGGAAGACCTGCCCTTTGATCAGGCGGCAGTTTTTGTCTATGCCCGCGATGGCGTCCATCTCTTCATCAGTTAGCGGAGCAGAAACGGCCGCTTGCAGATTGCTCAAAAAATTTCTGCGCTTGGTAGAAAACGGAATCGGCACTTGCCCCCGCTGCACGGCCCACTTCACACAAACCACCGCCGGATGCACCTGCAAGCGCTGGGTAATAGCCACAATCACCGGGTCTTCAATATCGACCGTATCATCTGGCGTCGTGTCGCGGGGCGGTCGTGCTGGCGAGCCAATCGGCGAATAGCCAATGGGCACAATCCCATTATCCAAACAATATTGGAAAAGCTCTGGCTGCTGAAAATGCGGGTGCAGCTCCATCTCGTTCACGGCTGGCTTGATGCGGGCATCGCGCAGGAGGAGTTCCAACTTGGGCCGAGTCATGTTGGAGGTGC
>JBNLGU010000170.1:0-725 GCA_050306215.1 Pontiella sp. | reverse complement strand
AAGGTGTCTCTTCCGGGCGGGGCATGCGTAGTGGTTGAGCGAGCCGATCAGTTCCCGATGGTGGTGGCACTGCTGAGGTATCTGGAGCATTCATGCTGAGTTTTGCCGGAGCGCTGAAAGTGTATGCGGCGATGGAGCCGCAGGACATGGGCCCGGGGGCAGTAAACATGAAAGGCGGAAAACCTCCAAGACGCGGTGATTAACCCGTCATATAATCAATGAGGCACCGGCAATGAAGCCCTGCCAGATTACAGGAGGCCCCGCCATGTATTACTGCGGTATTGATTATCACAAGAAGTATTCGGTTGTCAGTATTCAAAACGATACCGGCGACATCGTCCGCGAACAGCGGATCAACCACGCGTGGGAAGGCGTGTTCGAGCAGTTGCTCGGCTCCCTGGACGAGCCGGTTCGCGTGGTGTACGAATCCAGCATCAACTGGAGTTGGCTGTACGAGATCCTTGAGCGCATCGAAAACGTGGAGAAGATTGTTTTGGCGAACCCCTACAAGGTGAAGCTGATCTCGGAGGCGCAGATCAAGACGGACAAGATCGATGCACGCAAGCTGGCGTTGCTGCTTCGCCTGGATGTCATCCCGGCCTGCTACGTTCCTCCCCGCCCGACCCGCGACCGCAAGGAGGTCATCCGCCAGCGCATCTTCTGGGTTCGCGAGCGCACCAAGATCCGCAGCCGCATCCACAAGATCATCGCCCGCCAGCACAACC
>JBNLGU010000169.1:0-742 GCA_050306215.1 Pontiella sp. | reverse complement strand
CAGATCTCCCAAACCGAAAAGTCGAAAGCAAAGGAATGAAACTGCGCCCATACATCCTGGCTGTTGAAATCGAACCATGCTGCCGTTGACGAGAATAGCCTGGTGACATTGCCATGCTCGATCATGACCCCTTTGGGTGTGCCGGTGGAGCCGGAGGTATAGATGGCATAGGCCAGGTGTGACGGTGTCAGGTCTCCGCGCTCGGGGTCGGTCCCGGGACAGGACGTCCAGCAACCCTCCTTACCCAGTTCCACCACCGGCAGATCGCCGCTGGCAAGATCCGGCACGGCCTCACCATGAACCAGCAGGGCCACCGGGGCGCTGTCCTCCAGCATGAACGTCAAGCGCTCCGGCGGATAGGCCGGATCCAGCGGCACATAGGCCCCGCCTGCCTTCAATATGCCGAGCAGCCCAACAACCATCTCGATCGAACGTTCCGCGCAGATAGCCACAAGGGTATCGGGGCCGACGCCCAGCGTTCTGAGATAATGCGCCAGCCGGTTGGCCTGAGCGTTCAGTTCGCCATAGCTCAGCTGTTCCCCGCCATGCATCACTGCCACCGCATCCGGCGTCTTCTCAGCCTGTTGCGCGAACAGCTCGTGAATGCACGTGTCCGAGGGATAGGGCGCCTCCGTCGCATTCCACTCCTCCAGCAACAGATGCCGTTCCGCGGGGGGGAGGATCGCAAGGCTCGTCACCGTCCGATCCGGCGCTTCCTCCAGTGCCGCGGCGAGGTTCGACA
>JBNLGU010000168.1:0-763 GCA_050306215.1 Pontiella sp. | reverse complement strand
GTATAGGGAAAATAGATATCGGCATCGGCACCAGGCGAAACGATGTTGAATTTCGGATCAAAGACATCGATTCCATTCACCACACGATAAAGCCCGGGCATAGTGAAACTGCCATGGCTTTCATACTGGCCGACACTTTCGCGGGTACCTGCGATCTCCTGATATGTGCTGGTGATAATAAAGTCCGCCGAATTCATGGCGATCAAATCAGCGGTAAACTGACAGGAAAAGTGGTACTGCGCCTCGTTCTCATGCCAATAGAGATCGGAATAGAGATATTTGGTTTTTTCCAGTGCATGGGCAATGTTGCACTGGGTAACGCCAAGCTGCTGTGCCAACAACGTCGCCACCAGGTTACCATCGGAGTAGTTGCCCACCACCAGATCAGGACGCCCACCCATCTCTGCCTGCACCGCCTGCGCCACCTCGTGGGAAAAACGCTCCAGATAGGGCCAAATCTCAAAGCGTGATATCCATTGCGGGATCACTTCACCGCTTTCGTTGCGGAATGGGACGCGCAAAATGCGCGCATTGCTGGTACCAACAATCGATTCCAGTGGCTGGTCACAGGTGGTGTTACCCGCTTCGGGGATCAGGCGGGTGATCACCACAATATCCGGTTCCAAATCCAGGCCCTGCTCATGAATACGCTTGCGCATCTCGCGCTCAAGCGCACGTACCTGGTCGAGAATGTAAACCACCTGGCCACCGGTATCTGGCAATCCCAGCACCTTGTCCTGTCCAAAAAAACCGTGTGGGGAAA
>JBNLGU010000167.1:0-774 GCA_050306215.1 Pontiella sp. | reverse complement strand
GAAGTCGAAGCTTACGACATGCGTTTTCAGCAAATCGAAGTCGAGCAGCTCGCCACCTACGACATCATCGTCGAATGCACCGACTGCATGGATACCAAATTGCTCGTCAACCGCGCGGCCATCAAAGCCGGCGTGCCCGTGGTCTTTGCCAGCATCTATCAGTTCGAAGGACAAGTGCAGGTGGTAACACAGGCCTCCTCCTGCCTGGAGTGCCTGTATGAAAACGGTGCACCGCAGGACGTCCCAAGCTGTGCTGTCGCCGGTGTGTTGGGACCGGTGCCCGGTGTGCTCGGTTCCATTCAGGCTCTGGAGGTCGTCAAGCAGCTGCTCGGCCTGAAAGGTAGGCTGGAAAACGAACTGCTGATCGTCAACCTTGTGGATTATTCCATGCGACGCATTGCTCTCCCTCGCAACGCGACTTGCCCCGCGCATGAACCCGATGCGGTGCTGACGGAATCGGTCGATGTACCGGTTAATGAAATCAACCTCTCCGACTTTACGGTGATCGATATCCGGGAGCCGAACGAAGTGGTTGCAGAACCGCTGCCGTGCGAGCATGTGCACATTCCCATGAATGACCTGTTGGGGAATCCTTCCGCGATTGAAAAAGATAAACCGTATCTGCTCGTCTGCGCCGCCGGCGTCCGCACCCAATACACCGCCAACGCCTTCCGCTCCGCCGGCTACTCCAAGGTCTACTCCCTCATCGGCGGCAACCGCGCGTTATCGGCACTGTAGATGCGGCATCTTGCCGCGTCTGCGCTAAATGCGCGC
>JBNLGU010000166.1:0-837 GCA_050306215.1 Pontiella sp. | reverse complement strand
AGTTTATGCGTTTAGGAATAAAAACTTGCTTGTGAGGCCGTAGCCTCGGAGAAGGCTAATGCTTTTACCGCGTAAGGTCCACGCGCTGGTTCGACCATCTTGTTTTTATCCGTATTTATTACTTCATGCCGAGCATGTCTTTCTCTAGTTCCGCTGAGTATATTTAGTTTTTCTCCTTTTCCAGGGCTGTTACAATCCGTTTAAGCGAGGTCATAGCTGACCAAGCAACGCATACGAAGTATATGACTGTCAGTACTTTGAGAATATTGAATATTGCGTTTGGTGACATGAGTTCCTCTTTCCTTATTTTTTGTTAGTCAAACCATGGGTGTTTGAACATGTGAGTAGAATAACAGTTTGATTATATTCCGAAATTATAACGTAAGTTGATGTTTATAGTCTCATTCGAACGTTTGGTGTGACCCGCCCGGGAATAAATCGTCGGGCATGAAAATTGTGCGTTTTACCGGGTAGGGTCCATGCCCTGGTTATGCTTTCTTTTCGAGTTTTCTATCCAGAATCTGAATAGTTCCTCCGGCAATCGAGCTGATAATGATTGAGTAAATCATGAGCTTTGGATTTGCAACAAGAGCTTGTTTTGCTGATGAAGTTCCGCCTTTGGTGTCTTTTTCCAAAAATTCGTCTGGGGCGATGAGCAAAAATAGCGACATCAGTAATGTGATCGCTAAACCATAGCAACAGATCCAGACAGCAGTCAGGAATTGATGAAGTTTATATGTATCTATTCTTTTCACAGCATAACGTTTGGTGTGACCCGCCCGGGAATAAACCGTCAGGCATGAAAATTGTGCGTTTTACCGGGTAGGGTCCATGCCC
>JBNLGU010000165.1:0-839 GCA_050306215.1 Pontiella sp. | reverse complement strand
CTTCCCGCCGTGGATATGTTTCAGGTAGAGCGCATGGGCCAGCACGAACTCAATATCGGCATCCATGCACGCATCCGCCAGCCAGTACCAGTTAAAGCAGCACTCGCAGACCACCGTCAGCTCATGGGCATAGGGCGCCGCCAGCTTCAGGACGAAGGCAAAGTCATTGCCCTTGATGTTCTTGTGGACAAGGACCGTTCCTTCCCGGTCCATGATGCAGATGTACATCTGCCGCGCATGCAGGTCGATTCCGCAGTTGTATTTCGTATTGCTTTTGTAATACTTCATGATGCTTCTCCTATGGATGAGTTCACATTAATGAATTGGGCCCCGCTTCATGCGGTGAGCCCGCGCCACCATAGGAGAAGCACTATTTCTCCTAAAGGGGTTAGAGGGGATTCAAGCGCGTGGACCTTACGCGGTAAAACGCACAATTTTCATGCCTGACGTTGGTAGTCCCGCGCAGGTCACACGTAACGTTCGACATAGGAAATAAAATGAAGACGATACTGAAAACATGCAGCATTGCTTCTCGAGTCCCAGGATTACTGTTCTGCTATGTGACTTTCATTTTTGGAGCATCATTAGTTGGAGGAATATTTGGAAACAAAGGACCTCTGGAGATAGCCAAATACACCGTTGCAACAAATACACCAAAAGGTATTTTCATCAGCATCATGGGATTACTGATTTCAATATACATAGCATGGTTTTTCATGATTCAACTTCCATATCTGTGTATAAAGAAATCAGAATTATGGTCGAACCAGCGCGTGGACCTTACGCGGTAAAACGCACAGTTTTCATGCCTAACGCATAAGCCCCGCGCAGGTCACACG
>JBNLGU010000164.1:0-917 GCA_050306215.1 Pontiella sp. | reverse complement strand
ATCGCAATAGGCCCCCGTGTGCAGTTCAACCACCGGAGCACCCGTCTCCTTGCAGGCGATAAGCGCATCCTCGGCCGCATCCACAAACAGACTGACGACGATACCCGCTTCCGACAGGCACTGCACCGTCGCCCTGAGGGAATCAAAATGTTTAAGCACATCAAGACCGCCCTCGGTTGTAAGCTCCTGACGTTTTTCAGGAACCAGGCATACTTCCGCCGGTTTCACGCTCAGGGCAATCTCGATAATCGACTCCACGTTGGCCATTTCCAGATTGAGCGGCAGGGGCTGCAGCTCCTTCAGGCGGAAGATATCGTCATCCTGGATATGCCGCCGGTCCTCGCGCAGGTGAGCGGTAATGCTGTGCGCACCGGCCCGGCCGCAGAGAATCGCCGCGTCCAGCGGGTCGGGATAGACGGTTCCGCGTGCCTGACGCAGAGTTGCTACATGATCGACATTCACACCGAGCTTCATCATTTCCTCCATACTGTCGATCAGGCCTTGACCGACTTGATGCTCCTCATGGGCTTACTCGGTACCTTATCATGAATTTCCGGATCGTAAACGGCATAGGCGCGAATATCGTTCGCCCGGCTATGGTCCAGCACCTTCTGGCTCGCGGTATAGAGGTGGTGCAGATTGCGCCCATGCTCGGGATAGGCCGAAACACCCAGCGTTATATTGGTTTTAAGTTTTTTATGCCCGCTCTCGAACTGGGCATGCTGGATCAATGTGCTGATGCGCCTCCCGATGCCCTCCGCTTCCTTCAGCGAACACTTGGCAAGCACCAGAAAGGCGTATTTTTCATGGCGGCCGATCAGGTCATCGGCCCGCAGATGTTCCTGAAGAATCTTGCTGACGCCGGCCAGCACATCATCGGCAGCGTCCTCTCCGTGAAAGCGGGCAATGTGATCCAT
>JBNLGU010000163.1:0-965 GCA_050306215.1 Pontiella sp. | reverse complement strand
CTTGCGAAGTGTCCCCTGAATGTCTCCGATGCGTGCGCATGCGTTATAAACGAAATAAGTTATAGGGGATAAATAGATAGGTGTTAAGTGTTAAGTTTTAGGTTTCCCGCCTTCGCCAAGGCTACGGCGGACAAGTAGGGGTTGGAAGCGGAGGTATCGCGCAAAGGCGCAGTGGAGGAGCGCTGGGGTATTAAACGATGCGGGCTGGGTTTATTACAAGACGATTTGGGGCAGGACGATTCGGTGCGGGCCTGGGGATTTCACGCAGAGCAACGGAGCTAACGGAGAAGTGCTGAAACGTGAGGCGGTGCGGGTGGGGATTTTACAAGACGATTTGGGGCAGGACTATTTCGGTGCGGGTGGGGGTGTCACGCAGAGCAACGGAGATAGCGGAGGAGTGCTGAAACGTGACGCGCCGGACCATAGGCCGAGCACGGTCAGGATCGGTGAGCCAACCCTGTATTTCGCCCGCATGACGCGGCCCGTACGCGCCATCCCGGGAAAAGGGAATTGGAATTTAGGCGCGAAAGGGACTTCGCGCCCTGTCTTTTTTTACTCCATGGGCTTGATCAGTACGACGTAGTCGAGCGTCTGGCCGGGAATGGTGATGGTGTCGCCGGCCTTGGTTTTCCGGCTCATCAATCCAAAATCCGCGAGCCAGAGGCTGTGGCGGCGCCAGGTACCGGTGATGCCGGTGTCCTTGAACCCAGCCTTGGCCAGATCGGCTTTGAGCATGCCCGCGGTTTTCATCATGCCCTCGTCCGGCTTATTCAGCGTGTGGATCGGGAAGGTGCCGGTGGAATACATGACGTACACGGTGGCCGGCTTTGTAATCTTGAAGCGCAGGTCGGTCTTGTTCTTTTCATCGCTGAGTCGCTTGGTGGAGATCCATGTTGCTCCTTCCAGTTCCTTTGGCAGGGCGTCGAAGGTGTTGTCGGACGAGCCGTCGACTTCATAGTAGATCG
>JBNLGU010000162.1:0-1044 GCA_050306215.1 Pontiella sp. | reverse complement strand
AGATGTCCGTGTTGATGATCGGAGGGACGGACGATGAGGCAGTGTTCACTGTGCGGTTCGCTGTCGATGCCGTGGCTGTCGAACAGGGTGTCCAGATAGTCGGGCAGGGTGTCGTCGCTGGAGACCGCTACTGCCGTATCGCGCAGTGCTTCGGCCACATGTGGGCGACAGGAGTTGTACTCCAGCAGTCGGTCGCGGCCGCGATGCAGCGCGTCGTTGAGTTCCTGATGCAGTTTTTGCGTGACGGCGATGAGGTTGGGGAGATCGGCCAGCCCTTCGTCGACCTGATGCAGTGCTTCGAGCAAAGTCTCCTGCACCTGAACATAAACGCTGTATCCGGCCGGGCAGGTCTGCTCGAAGGCACCGAGACCATCGTGATACCACTGCATCATGACTTCCTGTGCGCTCTGTTCCAGGTAGGGGACGTGGATGCGGATGGTCTGCTGCTGGCCGATGCGGTCGAGTCGGCCGATGCGCTGTTCCAGCAGGTCCGGATTGAGCGGCAGGTCGAACAGAATCAGGTGATGGGCGAACTGGAAGTTGCGGCCCTCGCTGCCGATCTCTGAGCAGAGCAGTACCGGGCTTCCGTACTCCTTGTCGGCAAAGTAGGCGGCGGCGCGGTCTCGCTCGATCAGGCTCATGCCTTCGTGGAACAGGGCGGCGTGGATGCCGGACTGCTCGCGCAGGGCGTCGGCCAGATCTAGTGCGGTTTCGGCGCTGGCGCAGATCACCAGTACCTTTTCCTTTCGCAGGCTGCGCAGTTGTTCGATTAACCAGCCGACGCGGGGATCGATGCGGCTCCAGCCTGATGAAGAGTCGGACAGTTGCTGGAAGATGCGTTCCGGGCAGAGCATTAATGACGGTTCACTAATGCCGCACTGTTGTAGTGCGGTGATCGCTTCGGCGTACGCCTCGGGGAGCGGCAGCGGATAGGCGTGCAGCTCGCGGGCGGGAAAACCCTGCACCGCGGCACGGGTGTTGCGATAGAGCACTCGTCCGGTGCCGTGGCGATCCAGCAGGTGTTCGACCAGTGCTTGCCTTGCC
>JBNLGU010000161.1:0-1077 GCA_050306215.1 Pontiella sp. | reverse complement strand
CAATCCGCTTCCCAAGGTCTGGGAGCAGATGAACCTCGCCTATGAATACGACGCCACGCGCATCTGGATCGTCAACGTGGGCGACCTGAAGCCCATGGAGTTGCCGATCGAGTTTTTCCTGCGGATGGCTTGGAATCCGGAAGCGATGCCGAAAGAGAAGATCGGTGATTTTACCCGCCGTTGGGCTTCGCGGGAATTTGGGGCGGAGCAGGCGGAGGAGATCGCCGACATTGTTTCGAAGTACGGCAAGCAGGTGGGCTGGCGCAAACCGGAGTTGCAGGAGCCCGATACCTTCAGTCTGATCAACTATCGCGAGGCGGAACGGGTGTCAGCCGCTTGGAATGACTTGGTTGTCCGGGCTGAAAAAGTCAGCGAAGCTTTGCCCGAGGAGCAGCAGGATGCCTACTTCGAACTGGTGCTCTATCCGGTCAAGGCCGTGGCGACCGTGGTCGATATGTACATTGCTGCCGGACGAAACCACCTCTATGCGGAGCAGGGACGTGCGACGGCCAACGATGAAGCGGAAAAGGTACGTACGCTCTTCCTGCAAGATCAGACGCTGAGCGAAATCTACAACCACGAACTGGCTGGCGGAAAATGGAACCACATGATGAGTCAGACCCATATTGGATACACCACGTGGCGTGATCCAACGGAAAATATCATGCCGGACGTCAAGGAGCTCGAAGTGCCCGATAGCGATGCGTTTGGTGTGGCGATCGACGGATCCGCCGAGGCCTGGCCGGGGAGCGATCAAGCACCGATTCTACCAGCCTTTGATTCCCTTAACCGGCAACGTTCCCATATCGACGTATTCCGGCGCGGCAGTCGTCCGATCGATTTCAAGGTTCTGGCGAGCGATCCGTGGATCAAGGTGCGGCAGGAGCCCGCAGGGAATCCGGATGAGAGTCGGCTTTGGGTGGCGGTTGACTGGACAAAGGCCCCGATCGGGAAATCGGAAGGGGAAGTCAGGATCGATGGCGGAAGCGACTCGGTGGCCGTAAAGGTCGTTGCGCTCCGGGCCATGGAAAGGGAGCAACGCAAGGCCGATGGATGTTTCGGCGGGTTGGTGGGCCC
>JBNLGU010000160.1:0-1078 GCA_050306215.1 Pontiella sp. | reverse complement strand
GGGTTGATGATTATCGCATGTTGTCTTTACGTGAACGAAGCAATTATTAATGCAGAAGTATCGTCATTTGAAAATGGAGACCGATCCATTAATCATTTGAATCAAATCTTATGTATTGAATCCGAGGATGATCTGACCACTGGGACAGAAAAGTGGCTTTATGGCGTCACTACAAAGCTTCACTCTGCCTGTAATAATTATCTAGAAATGAACAAGGACACTCTGAATCATTTTCAGGTGATCGGAGTTATTCTAAGCATCTTGGGAATCTTGAACTCTGTGTGGATAACCCAACTGAAAAAAGATATACAGAACCAGGGCATGGACCCTACCCGGTAAAACGCACATTTTTCATGCCTGAAGATTGAGCGCGAGGCGGCTCACACCAAACGTTCTGCATAGAAAATTGGAAATGAAAAAAAACTGGTACAGGATCGCATTGGGTTTGGTGATAATCGCCATTCTCCCCATATACTATTTCATGCTCAATCCCCTATTTGAGATTATGGTTAACGAACATAAGCTTGCGGAAGCACAGAAAAATACTGTGGAGAAATTCCTAAACCTTCCAGCCTCAGAACACGTACGTTTGATTGATATATCCAAAGAACTTTACGAAGAAGAATACAGCACCCCATATCGCAAGAGATCTTATACAACCCACGCTGCCAGCGTATCCAATGGGTTTGCCAGACTACTTCCGAACGAGTTTATCGAATTTGAGATATATAGTGCCTCACTAAGCACCAATAACAGTCTTCGTGGGCAGTTGTGTTATTCATATGGTCATGAAGCATAGGTCGTCGTAGATTGGTCTAATCCAAACCAAACTACGATTCGGATTGAACAAGATGGTCTAGAGAATCCAATCATCTCAGCTTACCCAGAATAAATGAGCAGAACCAGGGCATGGACCTTACGGTTGCCGTCGCACAACAGTTCAAGCGTTTCGTCGCCGCTGGCAAAGTTTAGAGATTAATCATCAGGTAGACCTTCCGGGTGCAAACCGCAGGTCACACCTAACGTTCGAAGGGAAACTATCATGATTAAACAACTCATCACATTGCTTGCCGCTAGT
>JBNLGU010000159.1:0-1120 GCA_050306215.1 Pontiella sp. | reverse complement strand
TCATGTTTCAGCATTCTCCTCCGCTAGCTCCGTTGCTCTGCGTGACACCCCCAGCCCGCACCGTTTCATGCTCAAGCACTTCCTCTGTTAACTCCGTTGCTCTGCGTGAGCCCCCCCCGCCCGCACCGAAATAGTCCTGCCCCAAATCGTCTTGTAAAAAACCCAGCCCGCACCGCAAGCCCTGTTCACCGGTGTCGACCCGAGGCTCCGACTAGCTCCAGCAAATCCGATTTATCCCCTCAAAAAATAAACATCTCCGCATCGCAATCCGTGCCGATCGGTGATAATCAGGGATCCTTTAACCACCGGAACAAAGCGCCATGAAACCATTCTGGGAATCCAAACAACTCCACGAACTCACCGAATCCGAATGGGAATCCCTCTGCGATGGATGCGCCAAATGCTGCGTGCACAAGCTACAGGACGATCGTACCGAAGAGATCCTCTACACCTGCGTCGCCTGCCGCCTGCTCGACGTCAACACCTGCCGCTGCACCAACTACAAAAACCGCCACGAACTGGTGCCCGACTGCGCCGTCCTGTCCGTCGACCACCCCGAATACTTTGAATGGATGCCCGAAACCTGCGCCTACCGGCTCATGCACGAAGGCAAGCCCCTGCCCGATTGGCACCCGCTCATTACCGGCGACCCCGCCTCCGTCCACGCCCACGGCGCCTCGGCCCGCAAAAAACTCATCCCCGAATTCCTCGCCGACGAAGAACACCTCGAAAAATACATCATCGATTAGAGCCAGTGGCAGTGATGACCGTTTATACCGAGTCACCCCCGCGCAAGAACGCCCATCCCAACAAACACATCCCCAAGTTCCGCGCGACACCCCACCATCCAAGGGCGCAGCTTTTTTATCTCACACAGAGCACACAGCAGTACCGGTCTTTCAACTATATGTCCTCCGTTAACTCCGTTGCCCTGCGAGAAACCTACCCCCCACCCGCACCGTTTCATGTTTCAGCACTTCTCCGCTATCTCCGTTGCTCTGCATGAGATTTACCCCAAGCCCGCACCGTTTCAAGATTCAGCCTCCCATTGACGCCCTTCACAGCGTCTTTGCGCACTCTGCGCCTTGTAGGTTTATCCCCACTTCATTTGAGCTTTTCC
>JBNLGU010000158.1:0-1248 GCA_050306215.1 Pontiella sp. | reverse complement strand
CGCAAAGCAACTGTGTCATAGCGCAACCTTAATTTCCGCTTTTTTGAGTTCCGACTGCATGTGGATGAGCATTTTCCTCATCCCTGCGACCATCGCGCATTTATAAGGCTTCCCTCGCGCCTGAAGACCATCCGTATAGGTTTTAATGACTGGATTATGGATGGCAGCAGTTCTGGTAGCCATGAACAGGGCCCTTCTTACTTTAGCCCGTCCGCCTTTGATTTTCCGTTTTCCTTTAAATTTCCCGCTGTCTCTGTTGTAGGGGGCGACTCCGGCAAGGGCAACGAGCTCGTTTCTGCTCAGCATTGTGATTTCACCAAGAAAGGCGATAATCGTCCAAACGGTAACCTCTCCCACTCCCTTGATGACCAGAAGGCAGGCTGCACAGGCTCTTAGGCATTCATCCGAACCGATAAGCTCACGGATGCGCTTCTCGATTGCATCGATCTCTTCCTTGAGCACACCAAGCATACGCTTAATAGAGGCATGGATGAAGTCGGGCGAGTTCTGGATCCGGTTCTTTTCCCGTGCTCCTTGCTCTTTGAGGTGATCGCGCCTGTCGAGCAAGGCAATGAGTTCCTGTCGCCGGGGAGATGCCGGGGCCGTGGGACGAAGCTGCCTGCCCTTGGAAAACCTAAGGATGACATCTACATCAATGGGATCCGTCTTGGCCTGGATTCCCTCGCTGGCCGCAAAAGCCCGGATCCGGGCAGGATTCGCCCTGCACACCGGTATGCCTTCGGCATGCATGCGTTCCAGCAAAAGGCGTTCATATCCGCCGGTAGCCTCGCAAACCACAAAGGGCAGCTGCGCGGCTTTGGCCACTTTGATTAGGCGTGTAATGCCTGTTTTCGTGTTGGGGACATCAAAAGATCGTTCATCCGTCTGGATTTCCAGCGATTCTTTGCTAACGTCAACCGCAATCAGGGTTAGTTCGTTTTTCATGGTTTTTCTCCGTCTTGTAGAGGTGAGCTCAAAAGGCTCTATCAACTGTTTGAGATAAAACCAGAGCAGCTCCGGAGGATCCCTGCTTTGCGATGAACTCTGCAACGGCAGGTTCCAGGCGCAGAATGATCTCATCCGAAGCCCCGCTGGGCTTTCCGTCAAAAGCCCAGCGGTTCCCTGGTTCCTCCCAGCCTATTCAGCTGAGGAGCTTTTTGCTCCCCCTTTCTCCGACGAGTAATGGTTCCCATTCTCGAAAGGGGGAAAAGCTCAAATGAAGTGGGGATAAACCTACAAGGCGCAGAG
>JBNLGU010000157.1:0-1510 GCA_050306215.1 Pontiella sp. | reverse complement strand
GTGAAACATTCCACCAGCTATGCACGACGGGTTGGTCTCACACGGTCATCGACTCTGAGGGACGCGTCCTCAGGCTCAGACTCGAACGAGAGCAACGGAGATAACAGAGTCACATTCAGGTTCTTATCCTCCGCTGGCTCTGCTGCTCTGCGTGAAATATTCCGCCGGCTATGCACGACGGGTTGGTCTCACCCGCGAGAAAACTCCGACCAAGGGCCAGGGCATGCGCGTAAGGGATTTCCCCATAATTCTTTCCAAGGGGCGGGCTTGTAAGTCTCTATTTTATCGCCTATTGCTTGTATTAAATATGGATTTTTAGATTAGTACCAACATGGAGCGAAATATGTCTGAACAAGTAAGTCTGGTTTCAACTGGTCGTGCGGTAACTTCCTACGTGAATCTGACTCTGACATATACGTACTACCATGCTGTGTTGAAGTGCAATGGTGCAGATTGATTAAACGGAAATTATAGTTCGCTGTTTTTTAAATCAAATTATGGGGTGGTTGAATGCAAGTGACACAGGAAATGATCGAGCGGTTTCTAAAAAAGGTAATGGAAATTCAGCATGAGCATGCCCATGAGCAGCATAATGCCAGATCGCGTCGCCAAGCTAAGATGCGTGAGTGGCTGAACAAACACGCTGCAAAGGAGGCTAAGTAATGCTGATAAAAGAAATCGAACTAAATAATTTCCGGCAATTCTACGGCATTCATAAACTTGAATTTGCGACTGACCCCCAAAAAAACGTCACCCTTATCCATGCAGAAAACACATTCGGAAAGACCACCATACTTAATGCGATTTTATGGACGTTTTTCGAGATCGTCACGAGCAAGTTTGAAAAGCCTCATAAAATTCTAAATTTTGATGCGAAAGACGAAGGAGCCAGCCAAGCCAGTGTAAGCGTTTTGTTTGAGTTCAATGGAGAAACTTATTCAATAAAGCGTACATTTGACCAAAAATCACAGGGATCAAATCGGACAACTCTTTACGCCTATAAAGTAAACAAGGGAAACTTTGACCCCCTCCCCGCACCTGAAACATTTATTGGTTCAGTAATTCCCAAGGAAATGGCGAAGTACTTCTTTTTCGATGGTGAGGCTGCAGAGGCATATTCATCCACCAAAAATTACAAATCAGTAGCAGAGGCAATTCGTAATATCCTTGGATGTTTTCTCGCTGAACGAGCCATCGATGACTTAAAGGATTTGTCCAAGGAAATTGATTCTAATTTGACCGATAACAGCACCGATCAGGAACTCAAAGAACTTGAGACTCAGTTGTCAGATCTCTCTTGCCAGCTAAATCAATATGAGGACCTAAAGAACTCCAAAAAAGAAGAGATTGCAACCTATGAAGAGCAACTGAATATACTTGAGAATGAATTGCGCGAAATGGAAGGCTCAAAAGAGCTTCAGGAACTGCGGGATTCGAAGGAACAACAACTCAAACTGGTTGAGAACAACATTGATGAATGTAACGTTCGGATAATCCAGTGGATAGGAAA
>JBNLGU010000156.1:0-1573 GCA_050306215.1 Pontiella sp. | reverse complement strand
CGATTCTTGTTCGACAAGATGTGGCTGCCACCCATGTGGTTGCGCTTCAGCTTGCCGGTGCCGGTTTTGCTAAACCGCTTAGCTGCACACTTTTTTGTTTTCGTTTTAGGCATAATAGTACCGTTCGGTTAATAAATTAATTCCAATGCGGGATCGGGAGACCGCGCAAAAGAGGAGGATTTATAGGAGAACCCCTTCGGCAAGTCTAGTGTTTTTTCTCAATAAATGGGTCATTTCGGGACCTTCGGATTTGCCTTTAAACACATGCTTTTCGGCAGATCCACGCCCCGTGGTCGGGGGATGCATCCTTATTTCATGCGGGGGGGCGGCGATAGATCGGTGTCTTCCCGGGCTTGCCGACGGTTAGGCGCTGCCGGGTTATATTCGAGCAGGGCGGTTTCGATGGTCAGTCCGGGGCCGAAGGCCATGGCACAGATCGGATGGGGTTCTTTCAACCCCCGTCGATTCAAGATACGATGGAGGACAAACAAAACGGTGACACTGCTCATGTTACCATACTGGCGCAGTGTTTCCCGGGAGTCCTCCAATGGCCCGGGGGACAGCTGCAGCTCGTTTTCCACGTGATCGAGGATCGCGCGCCCGCCGGGGTGGATCGCCCAGGTGCCGATATCGTCCCGGCACCAGCGTCCCTGCTGCAGCACCTGGTCGACAATGCCTCCGATGTTGCCGGCGATGATGTCGGGCACATAGGTGGAGAGGCGGATATTGAAGCCGTGATCGCCGATCTCCCAGGCCATGTGCCTTGCACCTTCGGGGGCCAGCGCCGAGGTAAAGGACTCCATGGCGAGTACCGGATGACCGTCCTTGGGCGCTCGCGCACTTACGATGACGGCGGCGGCACCATCGGCAAACAGGGCATTTGCGAGCAGGCTGTCAACTTCCTCGCGGAACTGCAGATGAAGCGAGCAGAGTTCGACGCAGACCACCAGCACGACAGCATCGGGTCGGGCGCGGCAAAAGTGGTCGGCCATCCGCAGGGCGGGGAAGGCTGCGTAGCACCCCATAAAGCCGATATTGTAGCGCTCGGTACGTTCCCCAAGGCCGAGCCCTTCGATTAGATCAAGATCCGGTCCGGGATTGTAGAAGCCGGTACAGGTAACGGTGATAACATGCGTAATGTCACCGGCGGTAAAGCCCGCGGCGTTTTCGAGTGCGCGACGTCCCGCATCGATCACGAGCTTGCCGGCGTGATCGCGGTAGCAGCGGTTGCGGGCTCCGGTTGTCGGTTCGATGATCCGGCCTGCCGCATCTTCACGGAACAGTACAGGTTCGGCACCGGGGGCGAAATCGGGCAGCACGCTGTAGCGGGTCTCGATGCCGGAATGATCGTAGATGCCGCGGATAAGGCGGCCGTTGCGCCTGCCCGGCAGCCAATGAATCATGCGGTCGCGGGCATAGTCCTGGCGATACGAATACGGGGGCAGCAGCGGTTCGATATGATGGATGCAGGTTTTCGCCATCTATCCTCCTCCGTTGGCCGATCCCATCGCCCTGACACCCCCGGTATCAGATAGCGATGATAAGCTAACTCCTATGGAACTGCTGGGGCCGG
>JBNLGU010000155.1:0-2064 GCA_050306215.1 Pontiella sp. | reverse complement strand
AATATACCCGGGCATCCTCATTTAACTTGACTAAACCTATAGACGTACTCATTTTGTGATCGGATTGTGTCCGTTTGAAGTTCTGGGGAATAAGCAGGTGCAATCAATGCAGGATCGATATGAAACGTAAACCTCCCAAGCACAACATGACCCGCAACATCCTCAGCTTGGCCGGCATCATCATGGCCGCGTTTGGGTTCATCGCGGGAGTCACGCTGATTGTGATCGACGCCCAGACCCCGTTTGAAAACCCCTACACCGGGATCTTTACCTACATGGTGGTTCCCATGGTCCTGATCGGCGGGCTGCTGCTGATCCTGACGGGAGCGTTGCTTGAACGCCGAAGGATCCGAAAGGGACTGACGGAGCAACCCAGGTTTCCGGTGGTGGACCTGAACGACAAGCGCCACTTCCGGAATTTCATTGTGATTTCGGTGGTCACCCTCTGTTTCGTCTGCCTGAGCGTGGTCGGAGGCTATCGCGCCTACCACTTCTCCGAATCCGTCGAGTTCTGCGGCAAGACCTGCCACGAGGTCATGAAACCCGAATACACGGCTTACCAAAGCTCGCCGCACGCCCACGTAAAATGCGCCGAATGCCACATTGGGCCGGGCGCGGATTTCTTTGTAAAATCGAAGATTACAGGGCTTTACCAAGTCTACTCCGTCATGTTCGACAAATACCACCGCCCTATTGAGACACCGGTCCACAACTTGCGGCCGGCCAAGGAAACCTGCTACGAATGCCATTGGCCCGACAAGTTTTTCGGCGCCCAGGAATTGAAGCGCACCTATTTCCGCAACGACGAGGAAAACAGTCCGTGGACCATTCAAATGCTGCTTAAGGTCGGGGGCGGGAATCCGTCCAGCGGTCACGGACAGGGCATCCACTGGCATGTCTCCGGCGGCAATACGGTGGAATACATCGCCACCGACGAGAAACGCCTCGAAATCCCGTGGGTGCGGCTGACCGACAGCGAAGGAAAGCAGACCATTTTCCAAACCATGGATAAGGGAAAGCAACTGACGGCTGAACAGGTTGCCTCCGCTGAAATCCGAACCATGGACTGCATTGACTGCCACAACCGACCCACCCACCAGTACCACTCGCCGGAGTATTCCCTCAACGAGGCATTGGCAGCCGGTCGGCTCGATCCCGCAATGCCCGAGATCAAACTGAACAGCATCGAAGCGCTTACCGGTGAATACGCCACGGAAGACGAAGCCCTGAAAGGCATTGAAGAGTTGCTTAACGAGACCTATCCGGAAGGCGGACCCAAAGTCAAGCAGGCTATCGCCACCATCCAGGAAATCTACAAACAAAACATGTTCCCTGAAATGAACGTGAGCTGGGAAGAATACCCCGACCACATTGGCCACATGATTACGCCCGGTTGCTTCCGCTGCCACAACGGCGACCATCAAAACGAGCTGGGCCAGGTCATCTCCCGCGACTGCAACCTATGCCACACTGTTATCGCCCAAGGTCCCGGACGCGATGTTACCAGCATCAATACCGGTGGCCTCGATTTTCAGCACCCCGAGGATATCGACGAAGAATGGAAAGAAACGCGTTGCGACGAATGCCACACCGGCGTTCCAGTCATGTAGCCGTATACATGCGAATTCGCACGCAGCAATTGATATTGCGTATGTATAATATGCGTATATTTTAATATGGGTTTGTGATTGCGGCACCCCACGCCCACAGCTACCTTGTTTCACTATGAAAATGAACGGTCCAAAAGTCGCTTGTGTTTTCACCTTTCTCTGGCTATTCGCCACCGTATTTTCCGCACCTGCGCAAATCAGTAATGCAGACTGCCTAGAATGCCACGGCGAAGAGGATGCCGAACTCCCTGTAAACGGAGAACTCTTCCTTCGGTCGGTACATGCAGACAACGAATGCACCAGTTGCCATGACGATGTTGAAGACCCGATGCACGACACGCCCTTAAAAAAGGTCGACTGCTCGGACTGCCACGACATTGAATCCGAAATCTACCTGCAGAGCTCCCATGGAATGGCCCTGCGCCAAGGACGCGATCAGGCAGCGACCTGCAAG
>JBNLGU010000154.1:0-2373 GCA_050306215.1 Pontiella sp. | reverse complement strand
GTGGCGGTATTCTTTTTCACACTGACATTCATTGGTTACGGAAAGAATGGTGCCGACGTCGCCGGATCCGCATATCTCTTTTCATCTTTCCGGGGGAACGGCGAGGATGGATTGCATCTGGCCTACAGCCATGACGGCCTGAAATGGACGGCGCTCAAGGGCGATACTTCGTTTCTGAAGCCGCAGGTCGGGGGAAGGCTCATGCGCGATCCGTGCGTCGTTCGGGGACCGGATGGTACCTTCCATATGGTCTGGACGGACAGTTGGACCGGCACGACGATCGGCTATGCCTCGACCCGGGATTTCATCCATTGGTCGGAGCAGAAGTCGATTCCGGTCATGGCACAGGAGCCGACGTCAAAGAACTGCTGGGCGCCCGAAATCGTTTATGACCGCAAGCGCGATCGGTTCATGATCTTCTGGGCCACAACGATTCCTGAAAAATTCACTGAAACCTGGTTCGATGGAAAGAACGACAACAACCACCGTATCTACGCCACCACCACGAAGGATTTTGAATCGTTTACGCCCACAAAACTGTTTTTCGAGCCCGGCTTCAACGTCATTGATTCCACGCTGCTTGTTCTGAAGGGCAAGGTGTTTATGTTTTTCAAGGACGAGACCCGCTACCAGGATGCGAAGAAAAACCTTCGTCTTGCAGTGGCGAACGATATTGCGGGTCCCTACAAGGTGGCGTCCAAACCTGTCACGTCACCGGGCGAGTGGGTCGAAGGGCCGACTGCGATCCGGATCGGCGACTATGTCTATGTCTATTATGATTCGTACAAGAACAAGCATTATGGTGTGCTCCGCTCGCGCGATATGCAGAACTGGGAGGATGTAACCGGGCAACTGATTATGCCCAAGGGCATCCGGCACGGGACGGCATTTGCAGTTTCCAACGATGTTTTAGATGCGTTGCTGAAAGGGGATGCCTCCGATGTGCGCGGTCGCGCGGATGACTAGGAGCAGGCATTCCAGTGAATCATAACGTGCAGGGTATCTGCGGCTAACCATCCTGAAAGGCGAGCCGGGGCTCTGGGACTAATGGAGGACCCCTGCGGAAGCAGTTCCATGCAGGGCCATAATTTTAGAAGGAGAAGTTTGATGTATACGACGATCCGAAGCGGGAAGGGAGTCCTGGTTGCCGCGGCTTTGCTTGCGTGGTTCGCACCCGTGTGCCCGACCCAGGCCCAGCACCGGGATGTAAAACGCCCGGACGAATGGAAAAACCTGGCGTTGGGGGCACGCTTCATGGACCGCATTGAGCCGATGCCCTACATTGGAAAACCCGTGGACGACACGTGGGGAAATCCGGAAGTGCGGCCGCGCGACATTCTCAACGGTATCGAGGATCCGGCTTGGTCCTACTGGGGCGGAAACATTCTGCAGGGTTCCGACGGACTCTACCATCTGTTTGTGTGTCGCTGGGCCGAAGACAATCCGCAAGGGCACTGGGCGTGGCGGGGATCGGAGCTGGTCCATGCGGTTTCGGAGAATCGATTGGGGCCATTCAAGGCCGGGCCGGTTATCGGCCCGGGGCACAACCCGGAAGCCTATCTCACCAAGGACGGTCGCTACGTCTGCTACGTGATCGATGCCTACTACATCGCCGACCGCCTGGAAGGGCCGTGGGAAAGACGGAAGTTTGAATTCGACGTTCGCGACCGGCGCGTCATGGCAGGGTTTTCCAACCTCAGCTTCACCCAGCGCGAGGACGGATCCTACCTGATGGTCGACCGCGGCGGCGGGATCTGGTGCAGCAAGGATGGTTTGGGGCCCTGGGAACAGGTTACCCAGGGCAGCAACTATCCCAAGGTGCCGGGACGTTTCGAGGATCCCGTGATCTGGCGCGGCCCGGTGCAATACCACATGATCGTGAACGACTGGATGGGCCGCATCGCCTACCACCTGCGCTCCAAGAATGGCGTGCAATGGAAGGTCGATTCCGGCGAGGCCTACATGCCGGGCGTGTCTGTCTATGAAGACGGAAAGAAAGAGGAGTGGTACAAATACGAGCGACCCAAGGTGTTCCAAGACGAGTACCGGCGCGCCGTGCAGATCAACTTTGCGGTCATCGATTCGCCGAAGGGCGATGACAAACAGAGCGACAACCACAATTCCAAGAACATCGGCATTCCGCTCGTCAAGCCCCGGCTGCTCACGTTGCTGACGTCCGAAATCACGTCCGCGACCAAGGAGATCCGCGTGCGCATCGCCGCCGAAAAGGATTTCAATCCCAAAACCGATATGGACGTGGAATCGCTGCGGTTCGGTGCGCCCGAGGAAGTAGATTACGGGCGGGGCTGCCGCCTGCTGAAAACGGAACCGGACGACGACGGCTTGGTCCTGGTCTTTGCGGCGGAAGGGAAT
>JBNLGU010000153.1:0-2433 GCA_050306215.1 Pontiella sp. | reverse complement strand
GCATTCATATCTGCTTTGAACGAGCCAGGCAAAGGTCTCTTCCCATGCCTGCTGAAAGCCGTCACTCGTGATTTCAAAATGGCCAACCGCATAGGGGCCGCCGCTGGTGAGCGCCCGTTCCACCACATAGCCGGTAGCCAGGCCGTTCGTGCCGGTCATTTGAGCAAAGATGGGTTCATCCCATCCTATCACCTGATTGGTATCGGTCACGCTTGCCGTGGGATTCCGCGGAGGATTTGGAGCGGAAATATACGCTGAGTATCGGGCCATGCTACGGACGTAGGCGCTATCGGTGGCGCTGAGCCGGTTGTAGGTCACTTCGAGCGGATCTGCTTCGAAAATCGTGGAATAGAAGACGAGTGCGGCGAGATAGCTGCCCGCCGCATTGGGGTGGGAGACATCATGGAACATGTTGTAGTTTTGTCCGAGACGGTTGACTTCGCGCGCATCGCCCACATGGGCAACGCGGACATCGTTTTTGCCAACGCCTCGAAGATAATCGGCCAGGTAATGGTAGGTATAGGAAGTACGCGCCTGCATCGTGGCAGCGTCCGGGCCCATAACCGAATTCGTGTCTTGGTTGTAGTTGCTGATGATTCGGCCTTCATCCCACGCCCAGGTCTCGAACAGCACAATTGAGGCATTCGGACTGGTCGCCTTGACCCGGTCGTAGAGGATTTCCACCACGGAGGTTTCCGAGTCCATAACATCCGGATAGACGGCACAGGCACTCGGCCAGGTGCTCTGATCCTGAAGCACTACAAAATCCCAGTCGCCCTGGTCGATGAGTGCCAGCGTATTGGAGTCGGCAACGTGGTAGGAAAGGAAATAGCCTCCCTCGGTAGATTGGGCCACCTCCACAGTATGCCCCCGGTTGGCGGCAACCGTGCCGAACATGTTCGGCATGTCGTTGTAGTAGGTGAAGCTGTTGCCGATAAACAGCACCCGGTTCGTGGATGCGTCGGCCGTTGCCGTTCCCAGTAGCAGGGCGGCCCATGCCAATACGGTGAATACCTGTGTTACTTTGCTCATCGGTCTCTTCCCCTCTGTTCGGAATTTCAAGACATGGTTTTGTGCAACCGGCTCTTCTTAAAATGATCAACTATCAAAAAGAAATATTGGGGACCATGGCCGCTGGGTAATCAAGTTGAAGCATGCGGCTTTTTGCTTTCCCAGTTTACATTGTGGCGACGGCGAAGAATTTCCGTTTCCGGTCTTCGCGTTTTTTACGCGCTTCATGTTAAATGCCTTGCATGTCGAGAGCAATAAAACCGGAATGGCGGACGGAGCAGGCGATCTGCTCATACGATGTCGATCCACACCAAACGGCGCGGTTGCCGGCACTGTGCCGCTTCATGCAGGAGGCGGCCTATCAACACGCCGGGCATTTGGGCCTGGGGCATTTGTATTTGGCAAAAAGACAGTTGGGCTGGGTTTTGGCGAGGCAGCGCATCGCGGTGGATCATCTGCCGCAATGGGGCTACACCATTCAAATCCGCACTTGGCCGTCCGGGCGCGACCGACTCTTCTTCTATCGCGATTTTGAGATCACATGTGAAAGCAAGAGGGTCCTGCGAGCATCGAACGCATGGTCGTTGATCGATCTTGAAAAACGCGCACGGGCTGATTCGGAAATCTATATGAGCGTGGAACTTCCCGAGGGCGATCCGGTGTTCGACTCCCGGCCGGCTCGGATCAAGGGCAGCGCAAACGAGGGCGGGGCGGCCATTCCGGTGACGTATGGCGACCTCGACCTTAACGGTCATGTCAACAATACGCGCTACCTCGAATGGATATCCAATAGCCTGCCGCAGGGATTCCATGAAATGCATTCGATCCATGAGCTGGAATGCAATTATTTGGTGGAGGCCGTATATGGACAGACGGTTTTGGTTTGTGCCGAGGAGAGTGGACCGCTTGAATTCAATCATTCGATTAGAGACGGCGAGGTAGAACTGTTTCGCGCGCGAAGTGTGTGGCGATTGATGTAGGGCGGGTTCCGAGCGCCCGCCTCCTTAGTCGGGGAACACGGCTACAAAACAAAATCTATGTTTGGTGGAGAAAGAATAATGAACAAGTCTGTTGCCGATAGAATAAACAAGTTGCGAGTCCTCATGAAGGAACATGACGTCGATGCATACGTGGTGCCAAGTGCCGACCCGCACCAGAGCGAATATGTGGCCGAGCATTGGAAATGCCGGGCGTGGCTCAGCGGCTTTACCGGTTCCGCCGGTACCGTGGCCGTGATGCAGGAACAGGCTGGCCTATGGACCGACGGACGCTACTTCATCCAGGCCGAGCAGGAGCTGAAGGATTCCGGCATCGATTTGTTCAAAATGCAGATGGCCGATGTGCCCGAGCTCATCGACTGGTTGGCCGAACAGGTTCCGGATCACGGGACCGTTGCGGTTGATGGCCGCCAGCTGACTGTTG
>JBNLGU010000152.1:0-2551 GCA_050306215.1 Pontiella sp. | reverse complement strand
TGCCCTCCGGCTGGTAGGCCAGTTCGGCTTCGGGGGACGCTCTCAACCGACCGTGCACGCGCAAGTGGTTCCACGCCGACTGCAACGCCGCCGGCTTGCCAATGAGCATCTTCGATTGCGGAACCGGCGAGGAAACTGGATATGTATTATTGTAGACCTTATAAACCGTATCCTCGCCCTTTTTCTGCGAGACGACGATTTCCGCGCCCTCGACGGGAATGCCGTTTAGGGTTTGCTGGTAGCGGGTATGCACTCCGACGAGGCTTTCACGCGTCGATACCACGTACAGGTTGGAGAGGTCGGCCGGCAACTGATAGCGGGCGGCGTTCTCGGCAAGGTAGGTCCGCGCGGATTTCGCCTTGCCCGCCGGTGCCGCGGGAAACTCAAGTTTGGGTGTCTGCCTATGGTCCTTGTGGATCGTTCCGTGCGGGGCAACCGCTGCGACTGCCGCGTTTTGAGCGAGGAAGACCACGCCGGCCATAGCCACGGCACAAGCCAGTCCGAGTTTCGATCCCTGCTTCGTCCGCCGGGAAATCCCGGTGGGAAATGCATTGCGGGGCGCATACCTGTCATGATTAAAGCGATCCATCTTCATCTCCTGTTGATAAAGGAAAAATAGTAATGGCTCATAACTAGGTTGTTAAGCAGGAAACACGAATTAAGTCTTTCCGGTATGTCGTGGGCGCTAGCGCATTTTAAGAAATGGTGCATCCGCCACTGCCAAAGCTAGGGTGGACAAGTGGATTGTGGCTACCGTTTTTCCTAAAGAGCTATAGTCCAGCGGGTCTACACAACGAAAAACCCCGCGGTTGGCCGCGGGGTTTTCTAGTTCGGATATGATCCCGACTATTTCTCCAGCAGGATGCGGAGCATCCGGCGGAGCGGTTCGGCGGCGCCCCAGAGAAGCTGGTCACCAACGGTGAAGGCGGCGACGTATTCCGGGCCCATCTTCATCTTGTGGATGCGACCGACCGGAACGGTCAGCGTGCCGGAAATGGCCGCTGGGGTCAGACGCTTGAGTGTCTCTTCCTTATTGTTGGAGACCACGTCGACCCACTCGTTGTCATTGCGGAGGATCTCTTCAATTTCTTCAACCGAAACATCCTTCTTCAGTTTGATGGTCAGGGCCTGACTGTGGCTGCGCATGGCACCGATGCGGACACACAGACCATCGATCGGAATAGCCGGATCGTTCTGAAGAATCTTGTTGGTTTCAGCGTGGCCCTTCCACTCTTCCTTGGTCTGGCCGTCATCGACGGCCTTGTCGATCCACGGGATCAGCGAGCCGGCCAGCGGAGCGCCGAACTGTTCGGTCGGCATGGTGTCGCTGCGCAGCGCGTCGCTGACCTTGCGGTCGATGTCCAGAATGGCGGACGCAGGATTCTTGAGATCTTCCGCGGCGGCATCGAATAGGTGACCCTTCTGGGCGAGCAGTTCGCGCATGTTTTGGGCGCCGGCGCCGGAGGCGGCCTGGTAGGTCATGGAGGAAACCCATTCCACGAGGCCGGCCTTGAAGAGGCCGCCAATGGCCATGAGCATCAGGCTGACGGTGCAGTTGCCGCCGATAAAATCCTTCTTTCCGTTGGCCAGCGCCTGGTCGATGACCGGGCGGTTTACGGGGTCGAGAATGATGGTGGCATCGGGGGCCATCCGCAGGCTCGAAGCCGCGTCGATCCAATAGCCGTTCCAGCCCTTGGCGCGCAGGTCAGCGTGCACCTTGCCGGTGTAGTCGCCACCCTGGCAGGTGATGATGGTGTCCATCTTCGCCAGTTCATCGAGGTCGTAGGCGTCGAGCAACACCGACGCTCCTTGACCAACATCCGGGGCGGGTTTTCCGGTCTGGGATGTGGTAAAGAATACGGGGTCGATATGTTCAAAGTCGTTTTCTTCGCGCATGCGTTCCATCAGCACCGAGCCGACCATGCCGCGCCATCCAATGAGTCCGGTTTTCATAGGTATTCTCCCGTTTGTTCGCTCAAAGGCTGGGCACCGTATTTGATTTGCATTGCAAACGCAAGTAGCTATTGTGCGCGACTCATGCCCGCCAAAAACGGGTTTTTACTAAGAAAAAGGACATTTCGATGTGGATTTGGCTGGGTTTGGGTTCGATGGTATTTCTGGGCGTTTACGACGTCTGCAAGAAGCATGCATTGCGGGAAAATGCCGTTCTCCCCGTGTTGTTCCTGTCGAATCTCGCCGGAGTGCAGCTGGCGTGGCCGCTCTTGCTGGGATCGGTGCTTGCTCCGGGGTTCATGGCTTCGGTCGGGTTGATGGTGGAGCCGATGACGGCGGCAGGACATGGGTTGCTTTTCGCTAAAGCCATGATTGTGAGCACGTCGTGGGTGCTGGCCTATTTTGCCATGAAGCATCTTCCGATATCCATCGTCTCGCCCATTCGAGCTTCGGCCCCCGTATGGACCATTTTAGGAGCGACCCTATTGTTCCATGAACATCCCGCGCCCTTGCAATGGGTCGGCATGGCGTTGATCTTTTGCTGCTATTTCGCCTTCTCCGTACTGGTTCGAGACGAAGGCATTCATTTCCATCGCAG
>JBNLGU010000151.1:0-2681 GCA_050306215.1 Pontiella sp. | reverse complement strand
CTCAGAACGGCCGTGGCCACGCAAATCCATCAATAGCAGGCGGTAGTTTTCAGACAGTGGCCGAATAAATGATTTCCACTGTTTGCTGATGGAGCCGAGAAGTCCGGGCAACAGTAAGAGAATCTCTTTGTTTGCATCTGTGCCATATAGCATCTGTTGAAGAATGCTACGCTCAACTAATATATTTTGCTCTGCACTAGCAAAGGAATCCGAAATCCCATCTTCCTTAAATGATGCAAGTGAAATATTTAGAGTATTGTATCTGTGTGACTTAAAGAAGGTTCTTATTATGCTACTTTTACCAGAGCCATATGGACCTGTCAGCGCAATGTTATTTATGCGTTCGCTTTCCAGCGCAAACCTTAACGCCTCCATATAACTATCAATATCGGCATCATCAACTGGTACTAAATCAACAAAAGACTGATTGGAGGTATGCTTATTTGCCTCTGCGTCCTTGTCTACACACATTTTACGTTTCTTTTTCTTGTACCTAAAAAAGTTCATCAGCACCCCCAGTAAAGTACGTATTTTGTCACTTAACTGATGAAACATCAATGCGTTGGTATTGTCTTTTCAAGTCCATGCATGTCACCCCATTGCACGAATAGAATATTCCTGAGGTACTTACCTCAAGATTCATTCTTGACATTTTTTGTCAGTGCTGTCATACACACCACCAAAAACAAAGGAACCCACATGAACAAGAATATTAGAGCCGTCGGAAATGCACTGGTAGAACAGGCAGAAAACAAGCCCTCTTCAGCTCGGGGGATGGTGGATGAACTGTTTCCCTATATCTATGCAGCTTCAAATCGAATGAGTGCACGTGCTATCAGTCGCTGGCTGGAAGATCAACAGCAAATCAAACTGAGCTATACAACCATCTCCAAAGTGCTGAAGGAGGCCGATGAGCGGATGTTGAAACACTTCACGGAAATGAGGGAGATAGAGAATGAATTGCATTTCGCCTCCCCAGACGATCAAAGCACCACCCTGCTATTCAATGAGGATGTATTCGAAAGCAGGATCACCATGGGAGCAGACACCGCATCTGTGCTGCTGAGGGATGAATGCGGCGTTTCCGAAGCAACCTATAATAAACTCATAAACCGAATTCGAAACGAATGGTTTGATTTACCGGAAGCATACCGAATCGGATGCAAACAATTTGTATTAAACGAAAATGAAAACGAAACGGCTGAAAACAGCCAGAAAGGCAAAACAAAATGAAACTGCTAAGCATACAAGAAACAGCTGATCGGCTGAGTGTTTCCCAAAAAACCGTTTATCGGTTGATTAACTGGGGGAAGCTCAGAAAGGTCAAAATCGGCGGGGCAACCCGGATTAGCGAGGATGAGCTAAACGAATACATGGAACAGCAATTCAGAAAGGGGAGAGCACATGTACAAACAAGCCATTAAACGGGGCAAATACTACCACGCCCGAATCCGACTGAAACCAACCGACAAGATGTTTCAAACATCGCTGGGAACCACGGACAAGGAAGTTGCTCAGAAGAAACTGAATGATCTCGCCAGAGAGATGGAACGGGAAGCAGAGGGCCTGATAACACCCGCCAAGATGAGACAAGCCGCTCAGCTCCCGCTAGGTAAACACCTAAGACGCTACATTGTGGCACGTGAGGCCGAATGGACAGACAAAACCGTTCAAACTTCCAGGGATCGGCTCAATAAACTTTTCAAAGCCTGTAGCTGGGATAAGCTCAATGACATCACCGCTGAATCATTCATGTCTTGGCGCTCCCGTTCCGGGCTGAATCCCAAAACGCTCAATGATTATCTCTCCGTCCTGAACCAGTTTGTAAAATGGCTGGAGGAAAATGCCTACATTGATACGAATCCCCTTCGAAACGTGAAACGCATTGCGGTAAGGGGCCGTAGCTCTTTCAAACGGAGAGCCCTGTCACTGACAGAAGTCCATGAACTACTCAAAGTGGTTGAAAAGAAACCCACAAGGAGGGCGGTATACATCACAGCGGTCTATACCGGCCTCAGAAGAAACGAACTGGCCGAACTCCAATGGGGCGATATCGACCTTGATTCAAGCAATCCGCATATAGCAGTTAGAGCCTCCACTACCAAGAGCGGCAAGGATGCAACCATCCCCCTGCATCCCACCCTTCTGGAGACGCTAGTACTGCTTAAACCGCATGATGCCGAGCCTACGGACAATGTTTTATCGGTCCCTGATATTGAGACCTACAAATCCGACCTCAAGAAGGCCAAGATTCCCTATACAGATGCAAGGGGGAATCGGGCCGACTTCCACTCCCTGAGGAAGACCTACGGCACACTGATGCAGCTACAGGGCGTAAATCCCCGCACCGCTCAGGAACTGATGCGTCACAGCGACCAGAAACTGACCATGCAGGTTTACACGGATGCCAACCTGCTGCCCAAGGAAGCGGCCATTCACAGCCTGCCCGATATTACGAATGTCACACATACTGTCACATCTGATGTGACAAAACAGGGATTTGGCAGTCCCGACCTGTCCATGACTGACAATACAGGGAACCCACTTTCGACCAATGATAACGGGGGTTTAGAGACGCTGAGTCCTAAATTGTCCGACGGGGAGAATGGTGCTCGGGGTGGGATTCGAACCCACACGGGATATAACTCCCACAAGGCCCTCAACCTTGCGTGTCTACCAAT
>JBNLGU010000150.1:0-3019 GCA_050306215.1 Pontiella sp. | reverse complement strand
CATCGCCGGATCGGTAAATGCATCAAAAAAGCGTCCGATGAAGAATAACCATCCGGCCGCGACATTACTGAGCCCCAAAATCTTCGTAAAAAACAGAAACTGATACGCCATCAGCACCTGAAAGACCAGGTTGGCGGCCCCATCGCCCAGGCTGTATCCTACCTTTTCACGAAATGACAGTTTTTGATGAAAATGTTCCATGCGTCCCTTTTCCCCGTAAAAAAAACCGTGCGCGTCCCTTATGACTTTGACTCACTTGAGTCACATTGATGGATTGAACCGGAAAAAATCAAATCGAAGAGCCAACCGTTTGATTGGAATGCTTTTCATCGCGTGTCTTCAGCGGTTCCTGTGTGCCGCCGCCATCGATAGTGCGGATGGTCCCGTCCGCATTATATTTCAGCTCGCACACTTTCGTGCTGCGGAGCCAGGTGATGTCTCCGGAGGGTACACAGTCATGGTGGAACAGATACCATGTTCCCTTGTATTCCACAATCGAATGGTGGGTGGTCCAGCCTACTACGGGCGTAAGAATGACCCCTTTGTACGTGAAGGGACCATACGGATTGTCACCCACGGCGTAGCACAGTTTTTGCGTGTTTCCGGTAGAGTACGAAAAGTAGTATCGACCCTGATAGGTGTGCATCCATGCCGCTTCAAAAAACCGGCGGTCATGATCACCGGCCTTCAAGGCCTCGCCCTGTTCATCGAGAATGACCACCTCACGTGGTTCTTCATCGAATTCGAGCATATTGCTGCTGAGCTTCGCCGCACGCGGAGCTAAGGCAGGCTCGTCATCCGCAGGCTCGTGTCCAGGCTCGATTGCCTGGTTATCACGATAGTTCTGCAACTGCCCGCCCCATAACCCGCCAAAGTACATATAGTGGAATCCGTCCGCATCGTAAAAGACACATGGGTCAATCGAATAGCTGCCCTGCATGGGCACGTCCGGCGGTTTAAATGGGCCTTCGGGTTTATCGCTGACAGCGACTCCGATACGGAATACCCCGTCCGGATCCTTTGCGGGAAAATACAGATAGTATTTGCCGTCCTTGCAGGCGCAATCGCAATCCCACATCTGCCGTACGGCCCAAGGAACATCCTTCACATCCAGAGCAACGCCATGGTCCGTTACCTCGCCATGCATATCCTCCATGGAAAACACATGGTAATCCCGCATGTCGAAATGATCGCCGTCGTCATTTGCCGGGCTTCCCGTTTCGACGTCGTGTGAAGGGTATATATACAGTTTATCGTTGAACACATGCACCGACGGATCGGCAGTGTACATGTCCGGGACGAGATATCTTGCCTCATGCTTCATCAAATTCACTCAAATCATTAAACTTTATTCACTGATCACGCCTTCGATACCGAAGGTCGGATTCAAATTCAACCCCAGCGGAAAACGATGCCCCAAAACCGGAGCCGGATCGTCGTTGCCAAGAACCTAAGATCGACAATATGCAACACGACATCCAGTTCATCAATCAACGCTATTGAACTTAATATCGAGATTAATGAAACCCGAAAAGACTGTACGCCGAAATCCGCGCGCTAGATCCGTCAGACTCGGTGAATCGAGGGCCTCGTAATGCAGAATCTCGCGGCCAGTGCCCGGCCTCTAAAAACCCCGGCCTGACCAAAGTGGTTTCCGATGTTAAGCGGCCCGGAACAGCCGTTCGCTTGCGTTGCAAAACTTCTATCTGCATGCGGCATTCCCGTCGCAAGTGCTACTTCCCCACATAACGGTCAGACTCCTTCAGCCCTTTGCCTTTGCGGAGGTTTGGTCGTAAAATAAAAAAACCATCATGGCAAGGTGTTCTTCTGGTTCCAGACCGGACCGTTTGATTTGAACCGTAGCGAAAAAAAAGATCGAAATTAACTGGCCGGAAAACTATCTATTTGTCGCTGAGTTCATATGGTGTATAAAGATCAGGTTCATCATCGTGATTAAACGTAAACACATCATGCTGTTACTCGAGTGGTACGATTACCGCATCCATCGCGGAGTCGCGGAAGTTGCGCGCGAATCGGGATGGCAGCTGAACTGTCCTAAAGATCCCGTCACAAACGAAGGGTATCTAAAGGATTGGAAAGGTGATGGGTGTATTGCTCTTTTGCAGTGCCGTGAAACACTTGAGTATTTCAGAACACATAATATCCCGCTGGTAGACCTTGGCCTGGGGGAACATGGACTACCGATTCCCCGGGTTGTTACGGACAACCGCGAAATCGGCCGCGCAGCCGCAGAACATTTCCGGGACCATGGTTACCGCGAGGTGTTTGCCCTTGGACCGGGGAAAATTCCTATGTATCGGGAGCGTTTCGATGCACTCAAAGAATATATGGAGGAAGATGGCGGGTCGGCAACCGCCCTGCAAACCGCAGAAACAATGCAGCCCGACGTCATGTATGAGCTCACTCGGATTGCGCAGCAACGCCAACGCCGTCTTGAGGAACTTTCGATCGGATTTTTCGCATATCAGGACAATATGGCTGCGGAAATGATCTCGCTGTGCCTCCAGCACGGACTGCGTGTACCGGAAAATATCGCTGTGCTAGGGGTCGATAACGACGATTTGATCAATGCTGGCCTTACCGTCAGCCTCAGCAGTATTGACAGTGACCAAGAAGGTCTGGGTCGCCGGGCGGCACTCCTGTTACGTGAGATGCTCGATCATGCCGACTACAAGCCCAAGGGGGAAATCATCCGGCATCCCCCGAAAGGGGTGGTCGTGCGGAGGAGTACCGACTGCTACGCTGTACGTAACCCGCTGGTTTCCGAAGCCCTTCATTGGATCCAACTAAATTTTCATAAGGGCATTCAGGCGGTCGATGTAGCCGAGGCATTGGGCGTGACCCAGCAAGGGTTACAGAAAGCTTTCTCCGCGAATTATTCTCGTTCGCCAGGACAGGAGATCCGACATCAGCGCATTCATGCTGTCGCCCATCTCCTTAGCAGCACGAACGCCGGGTTAGAAGAAATCGGCAAAAACTGTGGATTCACCTGTGTGGA
>JBNLGU010000149.1:0-3047 GCA_050306215.1 Pontiella sp. | reverse complement strand
AAGGCCATGCCAGGGGTGCGGGCGCCAACGGTAGAATGTCTTTGGGAATGCCATCTTATGTTTCCTTCCTGATCGGATTACTAATCAACGCGCACAATATCCGCTCCGAGAGCCGCAAGTCTATCCTCAATTGTTTCATATCCACGGTCGATCACCTGCGCGTTCTTGATGATGCTTTGGCCCTGGGCGCAGCACGCGGCAATCAGCATGGCCATGCCCGCGCGGATGTCCGGGCTCGTGAGCATGTTGCCGCGTAGCTGCGTCGGACCGATGACCACGACGCGGTGGGGATCGCACTGGATAATATTGGCGCCCATCGCCATCAGGTGGTCGACGAAATACATGCGGCTTTCGAACATTTTCTCGAAAAACAAGGCTGTTCCCTTGGTTTGCGTGGCCAGTACGATGCAAACGCTCATCAAGTCGGAAGGGAATGCCGGCCAGATGCCATCCTCGATCTTGGGCGTGGCATTTCCCTCGTCCGGCCGGATCGTGCGTTCCGCCTGCTGGGGCACCATGAGGTCGTTCCCGTCGCGTTTCCATTCGACGCCCAGTTTCGAAAACGCGCGCTGCATGACCTGCAGGGTTCGCGGCTCGCCGGCACCGGGAATCGTTAACTGTCCGCCGGTCACGACCGATGCCGTGACATAGCTGCCCACTTCGATGTAGTCCGGTTGCACGGTGTAGTCGGTGCCATGCAGTTGTTCCACACCGCGGATGGTCAGGTTGTTGGTGCCTATGCCGGAGATATCCGCGCCCATGCTGTTCAGCAGATGTGCCAGATCCTGCACATGGGGTTCGCAGGCGGCGTTGTAGATGGTAGACGTTCCCTCGGCCAATGTGGCGGCCATCATGACGTTTTCCGTTGCCGTTACGCTGGCTTCGTCGAACACCATGGGCCAAGCGTGCAGCGGTCCGGTTTTAAAGCGGTAGGCCTGGTCGGTCGCGATGTCCACGCCCAGGGAGCGCAAGCCATAGAAATGGGTGTCGAGGCGCCGGCGGCCGATCACGTCGCCGCCCGGGGGATAGATGGTTGCGCCGCCGTGGCGCGCGCACAGGGGACCGGCCAGCAGGATGGAGGTGCGCACCTTTGCGCAGAGTTCCCGGTTTAATTCGGTGGTTTTCAGGTTTTTTGCGCACAGCGTTGCGGTGTGGCCGTCGAGCGCGACCTCGACTCCGATGCTCTCGAGCAGCTGCAGCATGACCTGGACGTCGTTGATGAGCGGGATGTTGTGCAACACCACGGGCTGGTCGGTAAGAACGCTGGCGGCGAGCATGGGCAAGACGGCATTCTTGTTGCCGCGCGGGTGGAAGGTTCCACCAATTGGATTGCCACCCTGGATAATGAATTTAGCCACTGGAATTCCCCTTGAAAACAGACGTTCCGGAATGTCCCAAACCGGAGGCGGGATGGAAAGCACATTTCCCGCACTCGGAATGAAAAAGCCCGCCGGCTGGCGGGCTTGGAAACTCGGGCGGGTTTAATAGCCGGGGCCGGAGAGGCCCGGGATGCTCGGGGAGGCCTCCCAATTCTGGGGGGTGCTCCACGGCATGCTCGAGTATTCTTCCTCGTCCTGATAGGCATCGTTCGATGCGCAACCGCAGAGGCTAAGAGCCGCGGCGGTGGCTACGAGGTAGAGGGTTGTGCGAAAAGTATTCATTAAAAAACAACCGTCCTGCAGGGCAGGACGGCATGGTTTATCATCCTGCAACGATTAAAGTACGGCGTCTTTGGCAGCCTTGGCGATGCGGAACTTCAGTACGGTCTTGGCCGGGATCTGGATGGTTTCGCCAGTGGCCGGGTTGCGACCCATGCGGGCTGCGCGTTCAACCTTAACAAGCTTGCCGATACCAGGAATGGTGAATCCGTCAGCTGCGCCTTCGTATGCAAGTTCTGCAAGTCCGTCGAGAGCGTCCTTGGCCTGGGCCTTGGAAATGTCAGCCTTTTCGGCAACTGCTGCAATGATCTGCGATTTGGTCATAGGTTTTCCCATTGTATCTACTCCTCAGTCTTTCCTGGTTGATCCATCACGAACTGTCCGACTCCGTATCGGCTCAGCGATTAAAAGTTTTTAGGTGATTACCCGGGGTATGGCAAATGGAAAAATTCATAAAAACCAATGTTTACAGGGGTGTTCCTTGCGCATGGGGCTCCTCTCCTTTCGGTTTGGATACGGCCAAACGCATACATATGGAACGCGTTGCAGCTTGCGCGGTTTGAATCGATCTGTTTTCATTTCGCGGAGGCGCGATAATATGCGTGTCACGGCCCGCGGCGTGGATTCCGCGCATGCGCGCCGAAGGACAATGTTGGAGAATCATGAGTTTAAGTGCGATAAATGCATGTGCAGCAGTTCGGAGCGCCATTGCCGGGGTTCACTATTAACATGCTGTCTCTCATTTCCATCTGTTTTTTGGCGGCCCTGGCCGCACCTTGGATATACCGACTGGCTCCCCGGCACACCGGATTGATTCTGCTTCCCGCCCCGTTGGCCATGCTGGTTTGGCTGGTCGGGAAAATGCCAGGGATCGCACACGGGCATCCTGTGCTGCAAAGCCGTTCGTGGGTTGAGGGGCTCGGTCTTGAAGCGGCCTTCCGGCTCGATGGACTCTCCCTTTTGTTCGCATTGTTGATCAGCGGTATTGGTGCGCTGATCGTGCTCTACACGCAGGGCTACTTCAAGGGGCACCCGCAGCAGGGGCGCTTCATGATGTACATCATCGGCTTCATGGCCTCCATGCTGGGCGTGGTGCTGGCCGACAACCTATTGCTTGTTTTCATATTCTGGGAACTGACCAGTTTTACGTCATACCTGCTGATCGGGTTCAATCACGAAAGCGAGGCCGCCCGCACCGCCGCGCTGCAAGCCATGCTCGTTACCGTGCTGGGCGGTCTGTTCCTGCTGGCCGGCTTCATTCTCATGGCTCAGGCCACGGGAACCTGGCAGTTGTCCGAGCTGCTTCGGCACGGCGACGAATTGCGGTCGCACGCTTATTACTTCCCGATCCTCACCCTGGTCTGCATCGGAGCCTTCACCAAGTCCGCC
>JBNLGU010000148.1:0-3049 GCA_050306215.1 Pontiella sp. | reverse complement strand
TCTACACCTTCGCGCGGCGGTTCTATCCGCAGGTACGGGATGCCGAGCCCAATGCCGCGCACCGGGCACTGGCCGACTGGCAACGGCGGGGGATGGATGTTGTGGTGGTGACGCAGAACGTCGACGACTACCATCAGCGAGCCGGATCGGCACCGGTCTATACCGTGCACGGAAACCATATTCACAGCACCTGCCTTAAATGCGGTGATCGAGTGGTAACCGAAACGCTATATGCGTTGATTGGACAAGGAGAAATTCCGCGTTGCTCCTGCGGCGGCGTCTACAAGCCGGACATCACCTTCTTTGGTGAGCAGCTTCCCGAGTATGATTGGAATGCCTCGGTCGAGGCGATCAGCCGTTGTGATCTGCTTTTGGTGCTCGGCACCTCGCTCGTGGTCTATCCCGCCGCCGGCTTGCCTGGCTACCGCCCGTGGAACGCCCGGATGGTTATCATCAACCACGACCCCACGCCGATCGATTCCGACGCTCAGCTCGTCATCCACGACGACCTCTGCGATACCATGGAATCCATTAGCGAACTGATCTAAACGCAAAGTCGCAATGTTAAAGGAGTCTCGCAGAGGAAGCTTTGCGGCATGTGGCGTGCTTAGCGCCTTAGTGTTGAGTTTATTTTCTGGAGAGTTTGCGGGCGAAGGCGAAGCAGACGGCGGCTTCGAAGAAGAGCAGGATGCCGAACAGGCCATAGGGACGTTCCGCCACGCTCAATGCCGCAATGGAAACCACGATCAGCATGACGCCGTTGATGATGAAGCGCCTGATGTAGGGCTTGGTGTCGTCAGCCTTCCAGCCACGGGCCAGAAGCATCTTTTGCGAGAAATAGTGTCCCGTCAAAGCGATGCATAGAACGATCAGGGAAGTCAGAGGCCAATTCATTTAATCTTCTTTCTTCGGTTCGATGGTTTCGGCGTGGCCGAGGTCCTTGTCGGGCGCGATAACATCGCGCACGCGCCGTTTTAGATCCTTCAGTTCCGGCAGTCCGCGTTCGGTCTTGCGGTCCCAGACCTGCTTCCCGTTCGCATGGATGCGCCAGATGCCGGCGACCTCGCTGGGTTTCAATACCGCTTCGTCGATGTCGCCTTCAAAGGTCTGCAGCAATTCCTGCGCTATCCACGCCGAGCGCATCATGAATTTGCACTTTGAGCAGTATTCAATCGTGACCCTGTTGTTCCGTTCCATAGAAAATCTCCGTTCAATGGAGGGTATTTAACACAAAGCGCGCAAAGGACACGAAGGTTTTATTACCCGCAGATTAGCTGGATCATATTGCTGTAATTGTAGGGCGGGAACGGGCAATGACATTCCCGCCGGAACGGAGATTTCAATGGAAAAAAACGACACAGCTGTGACGCGCGGTGTGTCCTTTTTTCACGGGATCCATTTGGCCGGATAGCGACGAAATTCCTGAAAAACAAAGGAATAAGCCAATTAATCCAGTTGGCACATTTTTTGTATAGGGGGCTGTTGTGAACATGATCTACACGCTTCCGCATGGGGCGGGAGCAATAAGCGAAAGGAGTGCAGAACATGTATTGGACTAATGACAGAGCATGGAGCCCGTTTGCGGAGCTGCGTTCTTTGCAGCGGGAAATGAACCGTCTGTTCGACGGTTACGAAGGCGGAACCGCGATATCCCGCTTCCCTGCGCTCAATGTGTGGGGCAATTCGGAAAACGTGATTGTGACGGCGGAACTGCCCGGGTTGGAAGTGGATGACCTCGACATCAACGTCGTCAACAACCAGCTCACCATCAAGGGCGAACGCAAGGGTGAAAAACCGGCCGAGAACGCCGTGTGCCATCGCCGCGAACGCGAAACCGGGAAGTTCGTGCGCACCGTCCGTCTGCCGTATGCAATCGAGAACGACAAGGTGACGGCCAAATACGAAAACGGCGTATTGACCATCACGTTGCCACGCCACGAGGCGACCAAGCCGAAACGAATTGAAATCAAGGCATCCTAAGGAGGTGTTACCCATGAAGGATAAACAGGACAAGAGTCTGGAAAAAGTAAATCGCGAAGCGATGGAACCTGTGCGCGACGAGCGGACTTACGTGCCGGTGACGGACATCTACGAAAAGGAAGATGCGATTCTTGTGCGGTGCGATATGCCCGGCGTAACGCAGGACAACGTCGATATCCATCTGGACAACTACGAACTGGAAATCACCGGCAAGCAAGCCGGCGAATCGCCGGAAGGGTTTGACCGGCTGGTCGGCGAATACGACACCGGGGTGTTCAAACGCAAGTTTAGCATCCCGCAGTTGATCGACCGCGACAAGATCCGCGCCCGGTTGCACAACGGCGTGCTCGACATCGAGTTGCCCAAGGCCGAGCAGGCCAAGCCGCGCAAGATCGAAATCACGACGGGAGGTTAATGCGACTGCGTCGCTGAATGATGACTTTTGATTTCCGGTTGGCGGTTTGCAGACCTTCCTCCTTCGCCAAGGTTCCGGGGGACACGGCGACGCTTCTCATGTAAAGAGGATCGCGCCGATGGATTTCAGCAAATCAAAAATCGGAAATCAAAAATCCAAAATTGAATAAGGAGGTGCATAACGTATGAAGGATAAATTGATTCCTTGGAAAAAGCGCAGTGCGTTGCCGGAACGGTGGCGTAGCGGAGATCCCTTCGATGTGCTCCACCGGGAAATCAATGAGTTGTTCGATGGCTACTATCAGGGCTTCGGCGGCCTGGGCCGCCGCATGGCCGGAAGCGCGGGCTTCGAGCTGTCGGAAACCTACGACGAAATCCGGGTCAAGGTCGAGCTGCCCGGCATGGATGAAAAGGACATCGCGGTGGAACTTGAGGAGGACATGCTGGTCATCCGCGGCGAGCGAAAAGAGGAAAAGGAAACCCAGAAGCGGAACTACCATGTTTCCGAGATGAGCTACGGTGGTTATTACCGGACCATTCCACTCCCAGCCAAGGTCGACCGCGAAAAAGCCAAGGCCAAATTCAAGCGCGGCGTGCTCACCCTTGCGCTGCCGAAAATGGAGGCCGCCAAAGTGCAATGCAAGCGGATCCCGGT
>JBNLGU010000147.1:0-3276 GCA_050306215.1 Pontiella sp. | reverse complement strand
AGATTGTGCGGCTTACCGCGTAAGGTCCACGCGCTGGTTCGCTCTTATTTTTCTTCGTCAGATGAGCAGTATTGAGATATCTCAATTCCCAACCCAATTTCACCTGATAATTTGATTAGTTCTGGCGGTAAAAAGTCACATTGTGAGAACAGGTTCAACTTCATCAAACGAGATTCAATTGGAAAGTCGAGCCTGATATCATCAATGACATATTTCGAAACTAATTCCTTCAGTTCATCAATATGATTGCTGAGGAAGGTAATTGCATCTGATATCTGACCATCAAAATCCTTTAGTCCTTTGTTGCTGACCGAACATTTGAATCCATAATCACTTTGAGGAGGTCTTTTTTTGTATTTACAGGGGTCTCCTTTTTCATGTGAGTCGTAGATCGGAACATCCGATTTCTCAACGAATTCACGAAAGGACATGGTTTTGCTACTGACTCTTAATACGCACATATTTTTATAGCGAACGTTACGTGTGACCTGCGCGGGGCTTATGCGTTAGGCATGAAAACTGTGCGTTTTACCGCGTAAGGTCCACGCGCTGGTTCGGTTGTTTTGTTTTCTTCAGTAATAAGATTGTTGCTCCCGAAAGCATTATGATTCCTGGGAGAATCATGTTGGGAATGTCAGCATAAACATCCTCATAAAAACCGTTCAGAACCTTCCCGTCTGCATCATATATATCCGGTTCATATTCTGCAATGTGACCTAATGCAGTGTCTTTATTATCCCTGAGTGATTTTCGGAAACCGATCGATTCCCACAACAACCATCCGGCACATGCTACGCATACGAGGTATGATATGATTCTGATCATAATTTTATTACCGAACGTTTGGTGTGACCCGCCCGGGAATAAATCGTCAGGCATGAAAATTGTGCGTTTTACCGGGTAGGGTCCATGCCCTGGTTGTGCATTTTATTCATTCTTGCTGGACTTAGATTTTCTGTAAAGCGCCCGCCCATTGGCATATTGTGCTACAGCCAGATTGACTAAGACAAACCCCAAGATAAAGAGCCGCATAGAGCTGCTTCCTTTAAATATTTCAGATGCCTCAGACCATGTGAGAGCAATTAGTCCTATTCCTGCAAATACACCACAGCCGGCTGCAAAAAATTGCCCTTGGTAGCAGATCTCGAATTTCATTTTCATAATTTAATCCTGCACAACGTTTGGTGTGACCCGCCCGGGAATAAACCATCAGGCATGAAAAATGTGCGTTTTACCGGGTAGGGTCCATGCCCTGGTTGTGTGATTTTTCTTTGAGTTGTTTTAGGATCTCTGAGCGCTGTTGAATGTCTGATTCTCGATAGTTTTGGAGCATCCATCCGTCTGTTGGATTTTCTTTTTCTAATTCATACACACGTTCTATCAATAATGATTCGATTTCTCGTTCTTTGATTGCTTTCGGATAATCGTTTTCAAATTGAGCAATCAGTGAACTACAACCATGAAAACAAACGCTAGCATTTGCATCAGGATCTTCAGCGCATTGATCATAAATAGTTTTTAGTTGTGCCACAGAAGAGGGTGAAGGTCGCTTCCTTGATGCAATGGATTTGGTGATTTCCATCTCCACTTCCTTTAACTTTCTCCATGGGTATTTTTTCATTTTTTATCCACACACAACGTTTGGTGTGACCTGCGCGGGACATAACGTCAGGCACGAAGAAAGTGCGTTTTACCGCGTAAGGTCCATGCCCTGGTTCTGCGATTTTTTCTATTTTATCGAGTAAAGTATTACTATGCCAGCAATGGCAATGACTCCCATAACCGATCTGCTGACAACAATCCACCAAGGCTTTCGTTTCTCCCAACGATCTGCAAGGTTCGACCAACCCCACTTTCGGTAAAGCCAAAGATCCAGCGTATATATCTGTTCAGCCAGAACTAGGCCGGTCACGCATGCTATTGAAAAAAGAGCAACTACAAATGGCCATTCAGTCATTTTTTATCTCCTTATGCAGAACGTTTGGTGTGACCTGCGCGGGAAATAAACGTCAGGCACGAAGAAAGTGCGTTTTACCGCGTAAGGTCCATGCCCTGGTTGGACTTCCTTTATGTTGAGAATTTTACGATACCGAATCCCAAAAGCTCTTTTAGTACGTCCATCGCCTTGGCTTCTAGTTGATCTTTTTCAAAGGGAATGTAGCCAATATCTCGGAAATTCGTGGGGAAACTCACGCCTTCTTCTTTGAGGATTACTATCTTGTTGTCATAGAGATAACCTGTTGCCCCTAGCTCAAACACTACATTTTCACTAGGTCTCCAAATTGTATTCCCGTCCTTATCTTTAAACTCTTCATCAGCTGTGAAGATAAGTATCGCGCAATTACATGATTGCATGACTTCTCTTACCTTACCGCTGATTGGGCGCCCTAAGTTTGGTTCGTCGACAACGACTCTATAGGGAATTTTGAACTCATCTAATATTCCCTTAAGTTGTTCTAGAGGCTTCCTGCTTTTTCCATGTGCTATGAATATCCCTCTGCCGAGGTGTTTTTCAGTGCGTTCTTCGATAGGGGGTATGGCGGGAGTCTCCTCTTCCTGTGTATGTTGAGGATCTAAAGTTTCAGCTTCAGGCTCGTCTTCAGGAGTTATTTCAGCCTCTGGCGTAACTACTGCCTCGACCGGAGTACCGGCAAAAGCTTGGATTGCCTGCGTAGAAAAGCTTAGTCGTGTTGCCGCTCCTTTGCGTCCAACAATCATGTTTCCTAAATCAGCTCCACTAGCAAGTTGGAAGAAACAGACAGCTTGATCCTTCAGTATCTTATCTGTATCTGCCACTTCAGCAGGAAAGTGCTCATGCCATAGTGCTGCTACATCCGTAGTGCTTACTGAATCCTCGTGTTGATGTGCAGCTCGCTCAATTATGGCATTGTATGGGGGAATACGTTTTATGACAGCGCGGAGAGTCGCCACTTGCTCCTCTGGGTTTTTGATAATTTTCCTGCCAGGTTCTGTAACTTTGAACCGACCATCATCGACTTCGTCAATCAGACCCCAGAACTTAAGTGCATTAAGCTTGCGTCCATCTAGACGCTTCTTGTCTAAGACGGTTTTTGCTTCTTTTATCGTGGAGCCGGTTGGTTTACCCGCAAGATACCTGCAAACATCTATAACGTCATCCATTGTAGTTCTGATAGGTAATGCCATGATCGCTTCTCCTTTATTTCATATTTGAAAGTCCAACAGTGTCATATGTGGAAAATTTTCCATGATATCACTCTATAGCATGGACTGATTTTCCACATATGCTGATATTAA
>JBNLGU010000146.1:0-3324 GCA_050306215.1 Pontiella sp. | reverse complement strand
ATAGGCTGAAACCTCAAGCGCCTGTACGCTCTTTATTACCGTCGGAGCAATACACAGCGCGGCGAGGCTAATTGCCTTCCATCGCAATGGCAGAATAATCTGATGCGTCGGATTATGAGTAATATCTTGAGATGCCATGGTGCAACGGTGCCTACTGAAATGAATTCTGATTTCCACCGAAAGGAATAATTATCCCTTGTGGGTATAGCGATTCCGTATACGTGGCGGAAATCATCAGATCACCGTCGGAGAACCGGGTGGCTATCAGGGAAAAATTCCGGTCCCATTGATTAAAGAAGCCCGGGACGCGATCCAGTACATCCCTCAACGTCTTCGCCCCTTGTCGCCTGATATTCGCGGCTATGACAACCGTCATTACAGCGGGAGCCTCTTCGAGCGATGTCAAATCGCGGCTGGCCGTATACACCTTGACTTCCCCAAGCTGAGCCAACGAGAGTTCGTAAAGATCCACTTCCTCTGCGCTTCCATGAAATGGAAGGATTATCATCATGATCAACGTCATGATTGATCTTCGAAAACAGGAAGCATTCATTCGATTCCTCCTAGTTTTATTTGTCATCCATTGAATTGAGAAAACCGACTCAATGAATAGGAAATCGCTTTTCTGGCGATTTACGAGGCATTCGCCCCCGGAAGTTGCCTGCAGTGTAGAAGCGGACTGGATTCATGTCAACCGTCCCCTCCGGCGCTGCATGATATACCATGTCCTCATTTTCTTCGGATAGCAGGCCCATTATTTTGTTGCACCTGTGGTGGTGTTCATCCTTAACAACGGTCTGTGCTCGACCAAAGCCTGTTTCAAAGAACCTCTTATGATTATCAGTCCGATATTTTAATATTCCCGTTGAAGGTGCTGAAACAGAAAGTGGGGCCGGGGGCAGGGCCGATCCTATGACCGTTCGAAGGATAGAGCCTGATCATCAAGATCAGGAGCATCGCGGCAACGGATGTTTTCTTTGGGATCTTGAACCACTCCTTTGGTCGTTATCGCCTAGCGGAAGTTCATGGTGAATCGTTATTTGTTATTGGGGTGGATTTTCGTGGCGAAACATTCGCAGTCAATGACCTGTTCCGCATCGAAAGCGGCGAGAACGTCGCGCGCACTCCAAAGCGGCTTCGCCGCACATTGTTTTCCCATCAGGAGAGAGTGGGGGGCAGGTCTGAATAATCAACATAAGGCATGTGTGAATGTAGAAAATTCAGACCTGAGCTCGACTCCCCTCCATGTCGAAAAAGAAAAACGCCACCCATAAAACAGGGGTGGCGTTTTATATCCAGACGGGTATAGAGACTTACTCCATGCGATTCATGCGAAACGATGCCGTTTCAGGTTTCGTCAATCGGAAGGGCGGCCGGAGGTCTTATTGCGGGGCGGCTTCGGGGGGTACGTAGTTTTTGCGCGATTGCTGGATGACGGAATGTTGCGTGTGGGCCCATTCAGCCAGTGGCGTTATTTTTTCGAGCAGGGATTTGCCCAGATCGGTGAGGCTGTATTCTACCTTCGGCGGGACAGTGGGATAGACCTTTCGCGAAAGATAGCCGTCGCGTTCCAGGGACCGGAGGGTTTGGGCCAGCATGCGTTGCGAGATGTCGCCGATGGCCCGTCGTAAGACGGAAAACCTGAGCGTTTCTTCTGAAAGCGTGAGCAGGATTAACAGGCTCCATTTATCGCCGATGCGATCCAGCACATCCCGGATGGGACAGTACTGTGCCTCATCGCTTTTCGGCGCGACGGGTAGCAGTTTCATATGCAGCACTCCCTTTTAGTTACCTTCAAGTAACCTGGTGACAAAAAAGACCCCTCTTGCGGGCTCTTCGACTGTTTAGTAATGGTTGAATACTAGATTACTAAAGAGAACCGGTCACTCGAAAAATGTTCTCCATCAAAAAACCAAACCCAGTAGAAAAGGAAGGTACACCATGATAGCAGTTACAGCAGCGTCGGGACAGTTGGGCGAACTCGTGATCCGGCAATTGATGAAGGAAGGTTATGCCGGGAAGATCGTTGCGGTTGCCCGCAATCCGGAAAAGCTGAAGGATCTTTCGGACCAGGGTCTCCAGGTCCGGCAAGGGGACTACGAGGACGGCGCGTCCATGGAGGCCGCGCTGGTCGGAGTGGATACGGTGTTGCTGATTTCGTCGAACGAACTGGGCCGGCGTGCGCTGCAGCATCGCAATGTAATCGATGCCGCCAAGGCGGCTGGCGTGAAGCTGCTCGTCTATACCAGCTTGCTGCATGCGGATACATCCACTCTTAGCCTTGCGGCCGAGCATCTGGAGACGGAAACCGCGCTTGTGGAATCGGGCATCCCTTATGTCATTCTTAGAAATGGATGGTATACGGAAAACTATACGGCATCCATTCCAGCCGCGCTGGAGCACGGCGTGCTGGTCGGGTCGGCGGGCGAGGGCCTGATCGCATCCGCCACGCGGCAGGACTATGCCGAAGCCGCAGTGAAGGCCCTGACGGGCGGTTGCGCGGCCGGAACGACCTGTGAACTGGCTGGCGACGCCGCCTATATGCGGAGTGATTTTGCTGCCGAGCTTTCGCGGCAGACTGGCAAAACGATACCCTACCAGGATCTGCCCGAACCGGAATATGCAGCGATTTTACGCCAATCCGGTTTTCCGGAAGAGGTTGCGACCGGGCTGGCCAGCTGGGATGCTCAGGTAGTGAATGGCGTACTGTTCGACGATGGCGGTAAATTGAGCCGTCTGATTGGCCGTCCCACCACGCCGCTCGCTGACGCCATTGCATCGGTTTTAGCAGCATCGTGACCCGATCCGTGAGAACGCAGAAAGGCGGGGATCGCAGAGTTGTTGCATTCCGTATTGGCTCCGCGCCCTCCGCGTGTCCGCGTGGTGCAAACCCAGTAGCGCTTGATTGGGATCAACCTGGAAGCGGGGACGAGCCACGGGGCCGGGGCCGGTCCTATGAAACAAGGTTGCCTGCGGTTGTTTCAGGGATCGATTATCGGAACATCTTTCCCAGGAGTTCCAAGGTGAGCTCGGGAGCGCGTGGGGTGAGGGCGAGGGGTCGGTCCTATGACCTGAGCCTACCTAGGCGAAAGAGGCTGGCGTTACTGCGCCGGCAACGAGCTTAGCGAAGTGGCAAATGATGTTTTCTTTGGGATCTTGAACCACTCTCTTCGGTCGTTTCCGCCTGGCGGCGGTTAATGGGAAATCGTTATTTGTTATTGGGGTGGATCTTCGTGGCTGAAAATTCACAGCTCAATGAGCTGTTCAGTATCGAAAGCGGCGACGCTGTCGCGCGCACTCCAAAGCGGCGTCGCAGCAATCGAT
>JBNLGU010000145.1:0-3485 GCA_050306215.1 Pontiella sp. | reverse complement strand
GGTTGATCCTGACCGTTTCAGAGGCGGTGTTTGGATTCACCAGCTTGATGTATATGATGCCTTCCTTGCTGTCACGGGTAACCGAGCAGTGCAGGTCGGAGCCGTCGTCCAGCTTCGCTGCCAGGATTTCGTCGCCGAAGTTGGTGCTGAACATCTTGATGGCATAGTAGCTGGGTGATCCATAGGAAGTGATGGCGTTGTAGGCGATCAGGTCGGGACGCCACTGGTATTCGTTGAGGTTCACGAACAGAGGCGCATAGGCCTGCAGGGTCACGATATCCGAATTGCGCTCCATCTCCGTCATCCATACCGCATCGCCGATGGCTGAAAGCATCCCCGGTGTAGCCGGATATTTTTCCCGGGCCCCCGGACTCCAGGGACGGATGGCGGCATCTTCATGCGCCGCCCATTCGCCCACGAAGATCTCCGGACCACTACGGTCATAGTTGTCGTAGTAGCCGTCCTTCGACATCTTGATGAATTCGTCGGTGGAGCGGTAGTAGTGCTCGTCGAGCACATCGGGATTGCGGCTTTTCACGAGCCAGCGGGACTGTTCGTAGCCCACACTGGAAATGCACTTCAGTTGCGGATACTTCTTCTTGATGGCGTCGTGGAACTGGGCGTAGCGCCGGTCGTAGCTGCCGGATGTATCGAACCAGTCCTCGTTGCCGATTTCCACATAGCGCAGAGGAAACGGTTCCGGATGGCCGGCTTCGGCGCGCTTGGCGCCCCATTTGGAATCGACCGGCCCGATGATATACTCAATTTCGTCCAGTGCCTCCTGTACATAGGGTTCCAGCTGAGGGCCGGCATCGATATAGCTCTTGTCGAGGTTGTAACCGGCATAGAGACCCACCAACGGCTCGGCCCCCATGTCCTCCGCCCAGAGCAGGAACTCGTGCAGCCCCATCCCATCGCAGGAGCGATAGCCCCACGGGCACGGATGGCCGGGTCGTTCCGTCAGGTCGCCCAGCGTCTCCCACCACTTGAAACGTTCCTCGACCGTATTGCCTTCCAGATAGTTTCCTCCGGGAAAGCGCAGGAACTTGGGCTTCATGTCGACCAGCAGCTGCATCAGATCCTTGCGCAGTCCATTCGGCCGGTCGTTCCAGGTCGGCGGGAAGAGCGAGACGAGGCTCAGCCAGATCGTCCGCTTATCGCCGGCGATCAACACCAGCTGCGTATCCGCGGTTTCCTTGACATCGCCGGTTTCCAGCGTCAGCTCATACTTCTTCCATTCGGAACCCGACACTTCCACCTCGCCCGTGACGTAGACTTTGCGTCCGTCCTTGTCCATGATGGCGATACCGACGGGACCGGGATCCCCCGCTGCCTTCGCGTAGAATGAAGCGCGATACTTCGTATTAGGCATAACCGGAATCCCCCACCATCCTGCGTTGGCCAGCTTCGTTGGGCGCTTGGAGCGGATGTCCCATTTCAGGGAGACATCGATCTTATCGTTCAGCGGATTGGCCTGGTCGAGTTCGATCGTGCTGTTGTCGTCCAGCACCGACCAGTGCACCGGTTTGTCGGCATCATCCTTGAAGGCGCGGTTGCGCACCGTCTCGGCATAGAGGCCGCCGTCGTAGCAATAGTTGATCTCCTCGGTCATCAGACCGTAGTGAATCGGACTGGCCTTCGCCTTGGCTTCCTTCGTGTCGATCGTCAGCGTTGATGCCGCCATTGAAACCGATGCCAAGACTCCCATTGCCAACACCCCAAAAAACCAAGATTTCATCTCCTGCTCCCCTCGTAATCAACACATACACCGGAAATGAAAACGGCTGGAACCTCCAAAACCGTTCCAGCCGTGCTACAAGAAACAGGAGGTTTATGCAATGTTATTTCATATCCACGATAGCCTGCTTCCCAAGGTAGATCACTTCCTTGATTCCAGCCTCCGCCTCATCGATCCCCTTGGCGGTATCGGGCGTAGCGAGCACAACCCGGTATTTGCGCGCCTTGACGAGTTCCGGGAAACCGCCTTTGCGGTCGCCGATGGTCAGCGTGCGCGCAGCGTCGTTCCACTTTAGTTCGATGGTGGCGAATGCGCCCTTTTCATAGTTGTAGGTTTCTCCGTCGTCCTCGTAGATCGTGAAGGTGGCATCGGCCCCGGGATAGATGCGGATTTCGTACGGCGCATCCGGTTGCTCATCCACATACTGCATGGCCGGACTCATCGGCACGATAGATCCCGCGCGGACGTAGAGCGGGAAGATGTCCAGCGGGCACGGCCGTTCGATGTCCCGTCCGCCGTCGACCTTTTCGTTGGTCCAGAAGTCACACCACGTGCCGGCGGGCAGGTAGGTTTTCACCATATTATCCGGACCGGTATCGCCCGACGCCAATTCCTCGGGCGTCCTCCAGGCCAGCTTCAGGCCGCGGTCTCCCCCACCCTGGTAGTATTCGATCTTCAGACGAACCTTCTGCCCCTTGGTGAAGGAGAGCTTCTTGCCATGGTACTCCATGGCATGGGCCCGCCAGTCGTCGACAATCTGTTCATCATCGATCCAGAACCGCGAACCGTCGTCAGCCACGGTGCCGATTTCGTACTCGCCGGTCTCCGGGATGGTTAAGACTGCTTCATAACGGGCAGAAAAATTAGCGCCGTTGATCCCTTCCGGGAAATCGGCCAGCGGAGGGCCGGGCCACGTCTGGTTGACATCAGGCTCTACAGTTTTGCAGGCCGCTTCTTCGAAGTTGCGTCCGCGGAAGTACTCGACCGCAACGCCCGGTTTTCCGTCGGGCGTCCGGAGCAGCGCTCCCGGAACGAGATTCTCCGGGGCTTCCTCCCCGGCGGTATAGATGGCCCGATCGACAACCCGTGCGAGGAAGGAAGGCCCAAACATGAGCTGGTTCTCGAGTTTGCGGACGTTTTGGTCGTCCGGGAAATCCATCGCCATGCCGCGCATCATGGTGTAGCCGTTGATGGTGGACTGCCAGGCGAGGCCGTAGATGTATGGAATCAGACGGTAGCGCAGGTGCGCGGCATCGAGCATGGAGTCATACATCTCGGGATCCATGTCCTTAAAGAGATAGGGCTCGCGTGAGATGCTCGTGCCGTGGATGCGGTAGATCGGATTGAAGATGGCGAACTGGTTCCAGCGGGCATACAGCTCGCGGTATTTCGGATCGCGCTCCGCATTTCCGTAAACAAAGAAACCGCCGGTATCCTGTGTCCAGTAGGGTTGACCCGCCATACAGACGTTCAGGCCGCCGGCAATCTGGTTGCGCAGCGTGTCCCAGCTTGCGCGGGTGTCGCCCGACCATGACAGTGCGGAGTAGCGCTGCTGGCCGGTGTAGGCGGAACGGGTCAGGGTGAAGACGCGCTTGTTGCTGATGGCGCGCTGGCCTTCGTAGGTGCCCTTGGTGGTCATCAGGCTGTAGGCGTTCAGATACCGTGAAAAGTCGCCCATGGCGTTGTCTCCAAGGTTCTTGATGTCGGCCATCACCTTGTAGGGATCATGACAGGCGCTGCCGACCTC
>JBNLGU010000144.1:0-3492 GCA_050306215.1 Pontiella sp. | reverse complement strand
GGTCTGGGTGTCCGACGATCCGAACTATCCGCGTGTCGACGTGTACGGCTCGTTGGCCGAGCTCGAGGCCGATTTCGGTGTACCGGTCACCGATCTGCACCGCCCGCAGGTCGACGACCTCGTGCGGGCCAACCCCGACGACCCGACCGGGCGTTCGATGATGCGGCGCGTGCCGGAGGTGCTCGACTGCTGGTTCGAGTCCGGTTCGATGCCGTATGCGCAGAACCACTATCCCTTTGAAAACAAGGAACATTTTGAGGCCAACTTCCCGGCGGACTTTATCGCCGAGGGCCTCGACCAGACCCGCGGTTGGTTCTATACGCTGATGGTGCTGTCGACGGCGCTGTTCGACAAGCCGGCCTTCAAGAACGTGGTCGTCAATGGTCTCGTTTTGGCCGAAGACGGGCTGAAGATGTCCAAACGCCTCAAGAACTATCCCGATCCCGTCCATGTGATCAATGAATACGGCGCCGACGCGCTGCGTCTTTACATGATCTATTCGCCGGTGGTCCGTGCCGAATCGCTGCGTTTCTCGGAAGAGGGCGTAAAGCATTCGCTGCGCCATCTCTTGCTGCCGTGGTGGAATGCCTACAGCTTCTTCGTCACCTACGCCAACATCGACGGCTGGACGCCGGAGCAGTCCGTGCCCCAGCGCGACAACCTGATGGACCGCTGGATCCAGAGCTCGCTTGCCCGGCTTGAACAGCAGGTGACCGAAGCGATGGACCGCTACGACCTGCAGGCATCCGTCCGGCCGTTCGTGCAGTTTGTCGAAGACCTGACCAACTGGTACATCCGTCGTTCGCGTCGTCGTTTCTGGAAGAGCGAAGACGACGCCGACAAGGTGCAGGCCTATTCCACGCTGTACGATGTGCTGCTCGGTCTCTGCAAGATTGCCGCGCCGTTCACCCCGTTCATCGCGGAGACGATCTATCAAAACCTCAGGACCGACGGCATGCCGGAATCCATCCACCTGTGCGACTTTCCGACGGCCGCCGACGCCAAGCGCGACGAGGTGCTGGAAGGGCAGATGGCACTGGTAATGAGTGCGGTGGAGCAGGGGCGTACCTTGCGCGGCGAGTACAAGATCAAGAACCGCCAGCCGCTGGCTAAAATGCACGTGGTTTGCGATGACGAAAATCTGCTGGCCAATATTCAGGAGCTGGAAAGCCTGATTTCGGACGAACTGAATGTGCGTGAAGTGGTCTTCGGAACCGACTCTTCCGCGTTGGCGACGATCCAGGCCAAACCCAACTTTAAGCAGCTTGGTCCCAAGCTCGGGCCGTTGATGAAGAAGGCGGTACCGCTGATCAGCAGTTTGACCGATGCGCAGATTGCCGAGATCTCTTCCGGCGAGAGCGTGGCCGTCGAAATGGATGGCAGGATTGTTGAATTGTCGGCAGCGGATATCGAAATTGTAAGAAATCCGAAGGAAGGCATGGCTGTGAGTACCGAGGGTTCGCTGGTGGTCGGGCTTGATACGCAACTTAACGACGACCTGCTCACAGAAGGTCTGGCGCGTGAATTCGTCAATAAGATCCAGAACATGCGCAAGGAGATGGATCTTGAGGTGACCCAGCGCATCCGCATTGGTTTCAAGGGGGATGCAGATATTGGCACGGCAGTTGCGAAATACCGGGAATACATAGAAACAGAAACCCTTGCGCTGTCGTGTGATGAACTGGATGGCGGCGACGAAAACGGTACCCAATGGGAATTGAACGGACACGCCTGTTTCCTGTCCATAACAACCGCCTTGGATTAGGAGGCAATGTTGTTTGACAGGGGTATGGTCAGATGATAAATACGCAACCCTTTATTTCGGGTAAGAGCTGATTTTTGCACTGGAGAATTTAAGAAATGGCTACAAAGAAAACCGCTAAAAAGGCGCCGGCCAAGAAAGCACCGGTTAAGAAGGTTGCTTCAAAGAAAGCACCGGCCAAGAAAACGGCATCTAAAAAGGCATCGGCCAGCAAGTCGGCGAAAAGCAAGAGTGCTTCTCCCATGGCCCCGGTCGCGCTCTCCAGCGGGGGACCGTTGACCGGCAAGATTGCCAAGAACAAGCATTTTACCCAGAAGCAGCTCAAGGAACAGCTTCGCCGTTTGCTCGAACTTCGCGAACGGGTGACCGGAGAAATCATTTCCATCAACCGCGATTCGCTCAACCATACCGACCCCGATCCGTCGCTTTCGGACCAGGGCACGGATACCTTCGACCGCGAATTTGCGCTGAACCAGCTCAGCAACGAACAGGACGTGCTGTTCGAGATCGATGAAGCGATCCGCCGCCTGGAAAACGGTAGCTACGGCATCTGCGAAATGACGGACCTGCCGATCAACATCGAGCGTCTCGAAGCGTTGCCCTACGTGCGCTATTCCGTTCAGGCCCAGGCCGAACTGGAGCGCGGTCGCACCTCTTACCGTCCGTTTGGTTCCACCATCCACGGCATGTAATCTGCCCGGAGGCGATTCATGCTGGTTCTCTTGCTTGGCATAGTCATCCTTGTTCTGGATCAGCTCACCAAGCAGGCGGTTCGTTCCTGTCTGGCCTACGGGGAGTCGCGCCCGATCATTGGAGGCTTCTTTAATCTGGTCTACGTGCGCAACGATGGGGCGGCGTGGAACATACTCAGCGGACATGGCATTATCCTGATTCTTATCTCCGTTGCCGTACTGGTACTTTTATTTGTCTACCGCCGGCACTTTCTTCAGGAGCAGCTGTCGCACAACGTATTGCTTGGTCTGCTGATCGGCGGAATTGCAGGCAACCTGGTCGACCGCATCCGTTTTGGCTGGGTTACCGACTTTCTTGATTTCCAGTTTGGCTCGTACCATTATCCCTCGTTCAATGTGGCCGATTCCGCGATCTGCATCGCCATTGGCCTCTATATTCTGACGAACCTGCGTCAGAAGAAAACCGAAGACGTTCAGCCCGATGACGGGGATGCGGGGAATGCCTGAGGCCAACAACCAGCCGCCGACAGCCTTCTTTGTGGTCGGCCCAACTGCCTCCGGAAAGAGCGCGCTAGCGCAGTACATTTCCGAACGGCATGGGCAACTGATTGTTTCCGCCGACTCCATGAACCTGTACCGCGGCATGGATATCGGTACGGCCAAGCCCTCGATCGCCGAACGGAGCCGGGTGGAATATGTCGGAATCGATGTGGCCGCACCGACGCAAAAATTCAGTGTGGCCGCCTATCTGGATGCGGTCCGGCCGGTGTTTGAGTCCGGACGCAAGATAATCGTGGCGGGCGGGACCGGCCTCTATGTCAAATGCCTGATCGAGGGATTCGATGATGTACCTCCCGAAAACGAAGCATTGCGCGCCGAATTGGAAGCCTTGGAATTCCAGGCTTTGGAAGCGCGCGCCAGGGAAGAAGCCTCCGAACTCTACTTCCAGTTGACCGACGATGATCGACAGAATCCGCGCCGCCTCATTCGGATACTTGAGCGTGCCGCCGGCTTCCAGCCGGCCCCGCAGGATCCGGC
>JBNLGU010000143.1:0-3551 GCA_050306215.1 Pontiella sp. | reverse complement strand
GGACCGGCTGTTTTTTGAAAATGACGGCGACATCCGGAAGGTGATCCCCACCCTGAGGGGGATAGGAACGCCTGACGCAACCCGCCAACTGCAGGTCGACCGCTACAGCGACATCGGAAACAACGGCGTCTCCGTAACCTTCCTCGACGACGCAAACCGTCATGCGGGCTGGAAAACGGGTTTCTCTGCAAGCCGCGCATGGATTCGCTTCAACCGGGTCGACTTCGGGAACGCCGAATTAAAATCGGTCAACATCCGCGCGCGTTCCCTAACGGGAGGAACCCTTGAAATCCGGCGCGATACGAAAAACGGCCCCTTGATCACGCAAGTTGAAATCGGAAAAGGGTCCGAATGGAAAACCGTAAAGGCGCCATTGCGCAGCGTTCCGTCCGGCACGCATGATCTATTCATCACCCAGCGCCGCAAGCAGGATGTCGAGCTCGACTACATCCGCTTCGAATTGTAGACGCGTGCTTCCCAGCCGCGTTGCACCCGAGAAGGCACCCCATCCGGGCAGGCGAGACGCCTGCGATACGTCGCTTGGATTTAATCCGGTGCCAGTCCGGCGGCATACTGGATGCCGCCCAGGATGTGCTGCAAAAAGAGCGGTTCATGAAAGCTTTCCTTGGTGTGTCCCATGGCCGTGTACCATGCCCGCCCGCCATCGTATGTATGTTGCCACACGACGGGATGGGGATTCCCGAACGTCGCGCCGGTGTAGCTGGCTTCGTCCACCGTCGCGAGCACGTCGACCCCGACCGGCTGCGCGTGAAAATCATACCACTCGTCGAACCTCCGCCAGCATGCAGGCAGCATGACCGTGGATGGTGCATCGTGGATTTCGACATGCACGTCGGCATCCTGCGGCGTTGGGTGACATTTGAAATAGGCGCCGACCAACCGTCCGTACCAAGGCCATCCGTATTCCGTGTCGCTGGCCGCATGGATGCCGGCAAAACCACCGCCCGCCTGGATATATTGCTCGAAGGATTTCTGCTGTGTTTCATCCAGCACATCGCCGGTGGTGGACAGGAACAGCACGACCTTGAATTTCGACAGATCACCGGGATTGAAGACGGAAGAATCCTCCGTCGCCACCACGTCGAAGCCAAAGTTGCGGCCCAGCTGTTGAATAGCCGTGATCCCGTCCGGGATCGAATCATGCCGGAATCCGGCGGTTTTCGAAAAAACCAGCACCTTGAACGGCTCATGGCTTGCCGGCCATGTCGATGGCTTATCAAGCTCTTCCGCAACCGAATGCAATGCCATAACCACTCCTGCCAGCGTTAAAACGACCATCGATTTCCCGATCATGGGCACTCTCCCTTCAGCGTTTGATTCCCGCTATTTCGCCCAGGCTTCACCCTCCGGGGTGCGCCGCCAAGCAAAATACTTGTCCAGAACCTTTAGGGAGTCAAGGTCGGGAACGGGACCGACATGCGGCGTCTGGCTGAAATACATCACGGAAGCTTTGCGTTGCTCGCTGAAGACCGGCCATTGGGGAACGCCCTTGCCGTTGGGATCGCCGTGCTTTGCAAAGTTGGTCCAATAGGTCGCCATCGCCTCGGATATCCTGAGATCGGATTTTGTGGTGCGCGGATCCGACGGGTTGAGATCCTTGAAAACATAGGCCACGTCCTGCCCGTGCGGGGAACCATGGCCGGCCTCCGGCGAATCTTCCGGATAGTCTGGATGCTGATCGAAATAATATAGGTAGGCCTTCGATTTTCCGGTTTTCGATTGAAGCCGCGCCCACGACCACGTATGCCAGCCGAAGACGGAATCGCGCATCAGGTCGCGCGTGCTCTTTGGCGGCATGCCTGTACCGTCGCCGGCTGGATAGGCCGCGATCAACTTTCCAGCGACGGGACCGTAGCGGTCCTTAACGCCGGCGATATATTGCCCGGCCGTGCTTGGTGGCCCGAAGAACAAGCCTTCGTCTGAATTGTAGCCGACGAGCACGGGGATATCGTTGTATTTACCCGAGGTATATAGTTTGTACTGGTCGTCGGGAATGACCCAGCCGTCGATTACGGGCCACGAAGTATCAAAGCCGCGGCTGACAATTTTTTCGGGCGACAGCTTCCGCATTTCCGCAAGAGAGGAAACCCCGAGTTTTTCCTGATAGGCCAGGCCATCACGCTCGGCATCTTCCAGCCGCTTCATGTTTTCCCCGGGGAAAGTGCGCGTACGGCGCGGCGGACCAAAGGATCCGCCGCTCTGCGAGATGGCCCCATGGATTAATCCTTTGGTCAGCGGCGAGGCACACAGCATGCTCACGGCGATACCGCCGGCGGACTCGCCAAAGATCGTGACTTTTTTCGGATCCCCGCCAAACGAGGCAATGTTCTTCTGGATCCACTTGAGTCCGGCAATCTGGTCGAGCAACCCATAGTTTCCGGAAACATGTTTCGGGCTCTCGGCACTGAGTTCGGGGTGAACAAGGAAACCCAATTCCCCTACGCGATATCCAATGCTTACGACAACAACACCCTTTTTCGCGAGATGACCACCGCTGCATGCGGACGATCCCATGCTGAAAGCACCCCCGTGAATCCACACGAGCACGGGGAGCTTTTCGTTTGCGGATTTTGCAGGCGTCCAGACGTTGAGATAGAGGCAATCTTCACTCATGTTCGGGCCGGTTCTGGACCCCTGAATCGGTGCCGGCGCAAACGTATCGGCCAGCAATACGCCGTTCCACGGCTTCAGCGGCTGAGGCGCCTTCCACCGAAGATCGCCGACCGGCGGCGCGGCAAATGGTATACCGCGGTAAACCGTCAAGCCGTCATCAACCGTTCCCTGAAGCAATCCCCCGTCAACCTTGACCGGCGCGGGCTGCTCGAGGGCATACCCCGAACAAGAAATGGCCAGTACCGACATGATTAAAACCCTCTTCATCATTTTGACTCCATTCAAGTGTTCAAACACGGTGTTAACATCCAATCCGTTCCTGTGGCTACTGCCGATCGACATCCAGCTTGAAGTAGCGGTTGGTCGATACCCCATCAATCGCAACGCTGAAGTCCAAAGTTGAACCCGTACCTGCCTGTCCAACGCCAACCGGCTGCCAGTCCGGTGTTGTCAGGCTGTCGGATGCCCATATCCAATAGGTATGGCCCGGCACCGAATTCGAGACCGCCAGATTCAAGTTGGTGCTATCGGCAATTGCATGATCCGCAATGAAATATTCGCCAGGCACAATGACCGGCGACGGAACGGCGTTGGTCTCGTTCGAGTCGCCGCTTTCCCCTCCGGTGCTTACGGCACTGACCACGTAGTAGTAGCGGATCCCGGCACTCAGTCCGTCCGTATCGCTGTAACTGGTCGCAACCACGTTCGAAACCACGGTTTCATAGGGTGTGCCGCTGGTGGTTGAACGCTTCACGTTGTAGCTGTCCGCATCGGTGGAAGCGGTCCACGACAGGTCAATCCGGCTATCCGAAACCGCAACCGCTCCGAGTCCGTCCGGGGCCGCCGGAGGCGTCAACTCTAGAGCAGCAAGTCCGTAAAACTCGATTTCGGCGACGTTGCAGTAGCCGTCGGTCGGT
>JBNLGU010000142.1:0-3593 GCA_050306215.1 Pontiella sp. | reverse complement strand
CAAGGAAGCCCCCATGGTGAAAACCGACGGCTTGGCCGGCGGGATTGAATATTCCGACTGCTACCTCGTGCAGAACGATGCGCGCTTTACCTTCGGCTTCATCCGAAAGGTGCTCAACAACGGCGGAGCGGCCATCAACTATCTCGAACTGGAATCGGTAGAATGGCGGGACGAACTGTGGCACTGCACGCTGCGCGACCATGTCTCAGGTGGCTTCTTCGGCATCCGCGCCCGCTCCATCGTCAACGCGGCCGGCCCCTATGCCGACCGGATCAATACCCTGCTTGGAGTCGAATCCAACTTCCGCCACATCTTTTCCAAAGGCGCGCACATCATTGTGCCGCGCATCATCGAGACCGAACGCGTCCTCACCTTCTTTGCCTCAGATGGCCGGCTCTTTTTCATGGTGCCCATGGGTGGACGCACCAGCATCGGAACCACCGATACACGCGTGGATAGCGAAACCGCCGAACCCACCAGCAACGACGTTCAGTTCCTGCTCGACAACGCCAACGCCCTGCTCGATCTGGAACAGCCGTTAACCAAGGACGATGTCATTGCCACCCGCTGCGGAGTGCGTCCGCTGGTGGTCCATAAGGAAGCCAACGTCGGCCAAGCCGAATGGTCGGCGCTATCGCGCAAGCATGAGATTGATGTACATGGCGAACGCAAGGTGGTGGCCATCTATGGCGGGAAGCTGACCGACTGCCTCAACGTCGGTGAAGAAGCGGCGGAGATTATCGAATCCTTCGGCATCGAATTGAAACGATCCAACGAATGGTATGGCGAAGAGCCCGTTCCAGAAGACGCGGACGGAAAACCGGTCATCGGCGATATCGGCGAACAGCAACTCCGGCGCATGGCCAACGAGGAAATGATCATCCACCTGGACGACTTCCTGCGGCGGCGCACCATGCTCGAACTCACGATCGGACAGGATGCGTTACGCACTGATCCCAATCTCAGCCGCATTGCGGAAATCCTATTCGGCGACCGCGCCACGGAAGAACTGGATCGCCACCTTGCCCGCAATCAATCGTAAGCGGCTTGGGTGGCGATGCAGGGTTCGGTGGCGAGGCCGACGCGGGCCCATTTCTGCCACTTGAGTTCCTCGCGTGTGGCGAGGCGTTTGAGGCTACGGATGAGGGCCTGGAATTCAACCATGTCCACGGCATAGAATAGTAGCCAGGCGACCGGCGCCAGCAGGAACAGGTTGCGATGGAACCGCAGCTTGGGATCGACGAGGATTTGCGTACCGACCACGGCGGTCAGCAGGCCGATCACGAAGACCAGTGGCATGTAGTCGCGGGTAATGAAAGTGTAGGCGAAAAAGGCCAGCAGCATGACCGCTTCGGTGAGCAGCAGCAGCTCGGCATAGACCGCGATCGGCAGCACGAGGAAGGTCAGGTAGGGATTGTGCTGCGGGCGCAGGCTGAAGAAAAGTTTGCGGTGCTTGATGAAGGTCAGGATGCGGCCGTACTTCCAGCGCAAGCGCTGGTTGCAGAGCCCCTTGAGGTCGGACGGCCCTTCGGTGTAGATGACGGCATCGCAGGCATAGCGGGTCTTGTAGCCATGCGAGAGGATGCGGGTGGACATTTCGATGTCCTCGGTAATGATGGCATGGTCAAAGCCGCCCATTTCCTGCAGCACTTCGCGGCGATATGCCGCGGCTGCACCGCCGATGATGTAGACCGAGTTGAACAGCGAGTCGGAGCGCTTGAAGAAGAAGCCATAGAGGTATTCCATTTGCTGCATCCATTCGATGGGCTTCTTGCGGTTACCGACGATGACATTGCCGGCCACGCCCCCGACGGACGGATCGTCGAAATGCTTCACGAGGTTGGTGATGGCCTGCGGGTCCATGACGCTATCGGCATCGACGGTGATGACGATGTCGCCGGTGGCATGAACGAGCGCGCGGTTCATGGCGCGGGCCTTTCCGCCATTCACCAGATTCAGGTATTTGATCGTGGCGCGTTGCTCGCCGGATCGTGCGTAGCCATCAACAAACCGGGAAACCTTGGCGTGGGTGCCGTCGGTGGAGCCGTCGTTAATCACGACGACCTGCAGGTTCGGATACTCGGTGTTGAGCACGGAGGCGATGGTCTTGATGATGCCGACTTCCTCGTTCCACGCCGGAATCAAAACGGAGACCGATGGCCGCTCTCTATCGGCACTCCGCCTTGCTCGGCGCCGCGACACGATGGAATAAAAAGGGGCGCTTGCCAGTTGCAGGACATACTTGGCCAGCAACGGCATCAAAAGCACCAGCATGACGGCGCGAAGGGAATCAAATTCAGCAACCGGACGGTAATCCTGCGTAGCCGCCAGATAAAACAATCCGGCCGTCGCCGCGTACAGCGCCGCGACGAAAATAACCAACCGCCCTATTTCCCGATACGTCTTCTTCATAGGAACCTTCGATTTATCGCAAATTACATGCCAAAGTCGTCTGAATTATTATGGCGCCTGTTGAGGTAAAGGGGCGGGCTTATAGGGCAAAGATCGTTTGCAATCAACCAGTTAGTGAAGGAATGTTTTTCGCAAAAGCCGGCTTATCCTGAGCATCAGGGCCGGTTTTGTTGGCTAATTGTTATCGCCAAACCCGCTTTTCCGCCGTGCTGCAATCACAACGGCCGACCAAATGCCGACACATCCTGTGTAGGGCGGAGTCCGAGACCCTCCCCCGCGAATAGGACGCGCAGTTTCATCGGTTCTCCGGGTTTAGGTTAATCCCGATATGGCCGAACCTTAAGCGCCTTGGAGTTCATGTATTTGTAGAGCGGGCAATTGCGTTGGCCGCGCAGGCCGGCGATCACGCACTCGGCATTCAGCTCGGCCCCTTTTTCGTTGGTGTGGACGTGGTGGTCGGCAAAGAATTCCTCCCGGACCTCCTCCTCGCTTCCAAAGTCGTCAAAGCGATCCGCCACGATATGGTTCAGGTGAATAAACCAGGCATCCTCCTGCTCCGCGACCTTTTTAGCCCATCCCCCGTAATCGTCATCGCCCGAGCGGCCGCATTTGCCGTTGTCGGCCCACAGACAGCGAGGTATGGGCGAGCATACAATAACAATGGCCCCCCTGGCCTTGGCCTCCTTGATATATTGCGCCATGTACCAGCCGTAGGAGTGGATGGTTTCCGTCTTACCATCGTCGAAGGTTACCTCCTCGGTCTCGTCGCCCACACCCTTGAGAGAGGCTTTGAACCTGCCGTTTCCACCCAGGCCGCCGCCATCGTTGTGGCCGAACTGCATGATGACAAAATCGCCTTCCACCAGCTTATCAAGGACTGCCTGCCAATTGCCCCCCGTCCGGAAGGTCCGGCTGCTGGTGCCGCCCAACGCATCGTTTTCCACGTTGATGTTCTTCAAATACTTGTCGATCTTGCCGCCCCAGCCATAGTGGTCGCCCCGGTGCGTTTCCACCGTCGAGTCCCCGATGATATACAACGTCGGCCAAGCAGCCTGCGCGGTAACCGCCAAACCCAGCATCACAAGAACAGTCGAACATAACAAACGTAGCATTGGCTCCTCCATCTCTCCGCAAAAACGCAAAACGGAACGTAGTTCAACAATCGTAGGAAGGCAAGACAG
>JBNLGU010000141.1:0-3607 GCA_050306215.1 Pontiella sp. | reverse complement strand
CAGCATGACCTCGCTTAACAGCGGACTGAACGTGGTATCCGGTACGTTTGTGCGAAACTTCTACATCCGGCACGTTGACAAACATGCATCGGAGTCACGGCAGATTCTTGTAGGCCGGTTGTTCACGCTCTGCTACGGCATTCTGTGGATTGTGGTCGGCCTCCTCTTTGCTCCGTTGAAGGGGTTGAAGCTGTTCGACCTCATTATGATCGTGGCCGGAGCTGTCGGCCTGCCTGCGGCCATTCCGCTCTTCCTTGGCATATTTATCAAGCGCACACCCAGATGGTCGGCTTGGTCAACGATGTTGGTTGGTCTTACGGCTTCGCTGACGATGACCTATGTGTGCCGCACGAAAGAGCTCACGGAGCAATTCATCACGAACGTCTTTTCGCCGGAAGTCCCGTTCCGTCCCCAGGAGATCGCCGATCTGAAAATTGGGTTGACCTACGCCGTTATCGGCGGTGTATGTGTGGGTTGGTATTTCCTGACGATGCTTTTCTACAAGAAGGAGGATGCGGCGTACGTACAGCAAGTGGATGAGTTCTTTGCGGAGATGAACACGCCCATAAATACCGAACAGGAACATGGTCCGACTTACGATAACGACGCGCGGCAGTACAATGTGCTGGGCATACTTTGTCTGATTTACGGCGGTTTCATTCTTTTGCTGATGCTGGTGCCAAACACGATGACGGACCGGCTGTTGATTCTGTTGGTGGGAGGCATTATTGCGGTGACAGGCCTGATTCTAAAAACCATCGCGAAGCGCATCCGGGCCAAGGTGGAACAAGGCGAACGTGCACCTGTTTAAGGGGTAGGCGAATGTATGGAAAGCAGTGCCGCCACCCCGGTGGTGCATTGGACGGAACGAGGAACAATTAGATGAGTACAACAACGACCGGAAAACGTGTTTCGGCCAACCCGCTGGAGACAAAGGGCGGGAACGCGGCTGGTGATCTGCTGACGGCGGAAGATCGTGTTTGGCTGAAGGAAACCACCGAAAAGGTGATGGAGAAAATGTCGTGGCTGAGCGAAAAGTCGGCCGACAAGATTCCCACGACCACGATCGATGGCGTTCACGACGACAAGCGGATCGGCGAGTATCGTCTTGACGACGGGTTGCAGTGGTGGACCAATGGTTTCTGGGCAGGGATGCTCTGGCTGATGTACCACGAAACCGGCGAGGAAAAATACGAAACCATCGCCCGTAAGACCGAGGTGTGGCTGGATGCATGCTTCGATACGTTTCACGGACTGCACCACGATGTCGGTTTCATGTGGCTGACATCCGCGGTCGCCGATTTCCGAATAACAGGCAATCCCGATGCACGCCGTCGCGGTTTGCATGCAGCCAACCTGCTGGCGGGGCGTTTCAATCCCGTCGGCTGCTTCATCCGTGCGTGGGACGACCTGCCCGATGGACAGGATACCCGCGGCTGGGCGATCATCGACTGCATGTTCAACATTCCCTTACTCTACTGGGCCTGGGAGGAAACCAAGGATCCGCGCTTTAAGCATATTGCGATGATGCATGCCGATACCGTCATGGAAAACTTTATCCGACCCGACGGTTCCAGCGAGCACATTGTCGAGTTTGATCCTGAAGTAGGCGGCAAGGTAAAAACCTATGGCGGCCAGGGCTATGCCGACGGCTCGGCCTGGACGCGCGGCCAGACCTGGGCCATGTATGGTTTCGTGATGAGCTATATCCACACCGGCAAGCCGGAATATCTGGATACGGCGAAGCGTGTTGCCCGCTACTTCCTCGACCATATCCCGGAAAGTGGCCTGATCCCGGTCGATTTCCAACAGCCGGCCGAACCTGCCATGGAGGACTCCACGGCGGCCGCCATCGCGGCATGCGGATTCATTGAGCTGGCGAATTGCGTGGATGATGATGGGGAGAAGGACGAGTACATGGCCGCCGCACTTAAAATGCTGAAGGCCCTCGATGAAAACCGGTGCGACTACAGCGAGGAACGGGACAACTTCCTGAGTCATTGCACCGGGGCCTATCACAACACACACCACCATATCGCGCTGGTATACGCCGACTACTACTATATGGAAGCCCTCTTCAAGCTGAAGGGCGACGATGTCTTCTTCTGGTAATCGAATGAGGAATGATTCAATGGATACGATTATGCTTACACTAAAGGTTTTACGTGCTGACGACAGTACCGGCGGCGTCAGTAGCGGGGAAAACGAAACCAACCTGGTCTATACGTCGCCGTATCAGGAGGGCGACCGCATCGTTCTGGAATCCTCTGCGAAAGCATGCTTTCTAATGCTCCAGGTGGATGACGCGTTGGGAAGCTCACTTGTTTATCTGAAGGAAGATGTCCTGTTCTACACGATTCCCTTTGGCGAAAAGCGGATTTGCTATTCGCCCAAGGTTTTCAGCGGGAACCGCCATCTCATCAGCGTCCGTGTGGCCACCGACGAAGAGATCAAGGCCTATCGCAACCTGGCGCTAAACGTCATGGACCAGCAGAGCAACACCTTCTGCTTCCCCCATGCACATGCCAATGTCGAAACCCGCGACGAGGCGGTGTTCGCCGCACGCAATGTGATCGATGGCGTGAAGGAAAACCGCTCGCACGGCGAATGGCCCTACCATTCCTGGGGTATCAACCGCCGCGACGACGCCGAAATCACCATCGAATTCGGCCGCGAGGTCTGCATCGACAAGGTGGTGCTCTATCTGCGGGCCGACTTCCCGCACGACAACTGGTGGAAGCAGGTCACGCTGCGATTCTCCGACGATGAAACCATGATGTGCGATCTCATCAAAACCGGGGCTGGGCAGGAGATCGCTTTCGACAAGCGGACTGTTAGCTGGATCCGTCTGGAGCAATTGATCAAATCCGATGAACCTTCGCCTTTTCCTGCATTGACGCAGTTCGAGGTGTATGGAACGGAAATGGCGGAATAAACGATGGTTCATCGAGTTCTGGGTATCGGTCTGGCTGGCATGTTTGCTGTCCTTTCTGTTGCGCAGGCGGTGGAAGTGTTCAGCGTCGAGGAGTTGATGGATTTTGCCGCAAAGAGCGGAAATGAAATCTCCATGGCACCGGGTGTTTATCAGGTGAATGACTACCTTACCCCAGAACGGATCGCCGCCGTTCACGAATACGCCAAGGATTTCGAGGGACATCGTCCTCCCATGCCGGTGCTGGATTTCACGGGCAACAACAACACCTTCAACTTCGAAGGTGTTGTCCTGGAAATCGACACCTCGATCTACCCCGACCTGCCGCAGACCGGCTACCATCGCTTCTTCTTCATCTCCGGCAGCAACAATATCATCAAGGGCCTGACGATCCGCTATGTGGGTCCTAATCAGGGCACGAACGGCAATTGCCTGTCGTTGTGGGGCGACAATAATACGCTTGACGAGGTGACGCTCTATGTTCACGGCTCATCGCCCTTCGGCTATGGGGACCTGCTCGGCAAGGGTGGACCGAACCTCGTCAAGGATTTGAAAAAACAGAGTGGAATCATGGTGGGCGGCGATAACTGTCACCTGAAGCGCTGCAAGGTTATCACCCGCGCCTTTGGCCATTGCTACTATATCCAAGGTGCGCAAAACACCGTGCTGGAGGAT
>JBNLGU010000140.1:0-3618 GCA_050306215.1 Pontiella sp. | reverse complement strand
GGAAAATGCTCATCCACATGCAGTCGGAACTCAAAAAAGCGGAAATTAAGGTTGCGCTATGACACAGTTGCTTTGCGAGGAACAGATCGATACCAATATGAATGTGGTATAATACCATTTTCAGTTTGGAACCAGCCTTTGATGGGAGCCGACTGGAAATCGTCGATACGGTTGTACCGCCCGCCCGTATTCATTTCTTGTTGGTTTCCAAAGATGGAAATCTTTGCTCTTGCGCATCCTGAACGGGCTCCAATAGGATTCCGCTCGTTTTCAAGAATGATCAGGCACAAAAAAATCAAATCCAAAAATACCATCGTTAGGTGATGGAGAAAGGACAGGAATGATTACTAAACTGTTAATCATGTTGGCGTGGCTGGTGGTGAGCGTCATATCCGTGAACGCACTGGACCGCAGTCTGAGGGTGTACATCCTCGACTACGAGGTGAAGCGTCCGAAGATCCTGCGGACGATCATCATTGCGATGGTCTGGCTCTCGGTCTCCATGGCCTGTCTGGTGCTGGTTATCGGAAAAGCCGCCGAATAAACATCCACGACACTGGGTTGGTTTGAAGAAAGGCGTCCCGAAAGGGGCGCCTTTTATACTTAGATCAAAACCATGTTCTTTCCCCCTGTCGCGGTGCTTTTTTTGGGGTGACGGATATGGTCGCTACTCCCTTTGGGGATTCGTTGTCTTGCATATCCCAGCCTAAATAAGGCATATATATACATGTATTGTTTTTTTAAGTTTTGAAGTGGGGAACGTGTTGTGAAAAATCGTTTGATTCATGGTTTTCTCGGCCGTCTTTGGCGAACCCGGACATGCTTGTTGTGTCTATTGGTGTTTCTCCTTGCAGGAGTGGCCGGGGCCACGAGCGCCGAAAAGCTGGATCCGGAGATTGCGAAGCTGGAAGGATTTGTTGCTTCTGAGGATTACGAGGGGGTCTGGACGCGTACCGTTTCGGATGGTGAGCAGGAATTCAAGGTCATCAAGGATGGCCGCTGGGCGGTGAAACGGTGTTCGGCCAGGGGTGTCGATGTTGTTGATTATCATGGTGGAAGCTATGTGGTTCCGGGTGACGTGTTTGTCGAAACGGTTGATTTTGTGGAGTCGGGCGATACAAACATAATCGGCCGGTCGTTCGTGTATCGCATCGAGGTTGAGGGCGCACTTTTGCGGCAAGTCGGAATGGAGGCGGGCGCCGAGACGATTGAATGGTCCCGTGTCGAAATAGCCGTTACTCAGGATCCGAAGGAAGCGTTTTCCATGCGTTCACTCGCGATCATTAATACAGAAAGCAGTTCCGGTTCCGGTTTCGTGGTCGGAATGGATGGAAAGAAATACCTGATCACCAACCAGCATGTCCTGGATTGCATGGAGTCCATCAAAATCACAACACTGGACAACGTTAGGGTTCTTCCTGTGGGTTTTGAAATCAATCGGAATCTTGATCTTGTGAGGCTGGAGATTACGAATGACATTCCAGAGTTGGCCATCCAACAGGTGCTGCCCTCTATCGGCGATGCCGTGACGGTCTATGGAAACAGCGCCGGCGGAGGCGTTGCCACGGAGATCAAGGGCAAGCTGCAGGGAGTAGGTCCCGATCTGGTCGAGGTCGATGCCGAGTTTGTCGAAGGTAATAGCGGGTGTCCGCTGCTAAACGCCGATGCCGAGGTGATAGCGGTCGCGTCGTATGCGACCCTCTATCGGGATCCGGAAAACATCATGTCGAAGGATACACGCTTCCAGGAAATTAGGCGTTATGGGATTCGATTAAGTACGGCAGACTGGGTTGTGGTTTCCCCTAATCTCTATCGGCAACAAACACAGGTGCTGTCGGATCAGGAACATGCGGTTATTATGTATGCCGGTACCTATTTAACTTTTCGCAATTATTTAAGGGAGCCGTTGAGATATAACTATGTGACGAACGAGCGGGGCGAGGTCACCAAACGTACGGAACGGGATAATTATCAGAATGAATATGCCTTCCGGCGTCATCTGGTTGAAATGTTTGAGTCTGTTAAGCCGGATGCAGATGACTTCTACTCGGATGAGCTCTACAAACGGTGTGCCCTTCATTATGAGCAAGCCGCCAAAGCATTCACTGCCCAGCGCATTGACCTCACAAAGGCTCATGCAGGTGAAATGCACATTAACTATGATTCAATCAGGAATCTGCAATCCACATTGGATGAACTTAAGAAACAACGCTATATCTCAAAATATCTGCTGGATAAATCCGATAAGCTTGTATCGATTTGTGAATATGTTCTTGAGTTGCACGAACAGAAGTAGAGCCCATGTATTTCTGTAAGCTTGTGTGAAAACCGGCCGAGTGTTTTATCGCCTGCGGCGGTGCTTGCCTTTGACGCGGGGTTTTCCGGTTTTCAAGTCGGGTTGGATGCGGGGTTTGCGCTGCTTGTGGCGCGGCTCGGCGACTTGGTCGGCGAGGACAAAGTCGATGAAGCCGCGGGCCGTGTCGACCTTGGCAAGCGCGACCTCCACCTCCTGTCCGATGGTAAACATAACCCGCCCGCCACGCGTACGGGCCTGGGTCATGTCGTCGTTGGCTTCGAGCCAGTCGGACGTGATGGAGGCGAAGGTGATCATGCCGCGCTGGAGCGAGTCGGGTAGCTCAACGATCATCCCCTTGCCCTTGATGGCAATGATGTAGCCCTTGAACGTGGCCGTCAGGGAAGTGTTCATCATTTCGGCATAGTACTCGACCCGCTTCGTTTCGATGCTCTTCTTTTCCAGTTCATCGGCTTTTTGTTCGGTCTCGGTACAATGGCGGGCAATCTCCTCGACCTGGTCGCCGGACAGGTGGAATTCGCGGCCCAGCTCTACGGCCTTGAGCAAGCGGTGGACCACGAGGTCGGGGTAGCGGCGGATCGGCGAGGTGAAGTGCGTGTAGTCATCGAACGCGAGGCCGAAGTGGCCGATCTGGGTTCCGGAATATTCCGCGCGCTTGAAGTTGCGCAGGATGGCGAGGTTGGCGGTGTATTCGACGGCGGTTCCGGCGGCCATGTGGATGGCTTCGTTGATCTCCTGCCGGGTCTGGGGCAGGGCGGGGATGCCGAGCGCCTGCAGCTCCATGCCCATGGCGGCCCACTGTTCCTCGTCCGGCTCGGCATGGACGCGGTAGATGGCGGGCTTTTCAGCGGCGATCAGGATTTCGGCGACGGCGCGGTTGGCCAACAGCATGCAATCTTCGATCAGCTGATAAGCTTCTTTCGATTCCGAACGCGGCATCATTTTTTCGACCTTGCCCTTGTTGTTGAGCTTGATCTCGATTTCGGGGGTGTTGATTTCCACCGAGCCGTTGGAAACGCGCAGGGCACGGATCTTCTGCACCAGAGGCCAGAGGTTTTCCAATCGTTGCAATACATGCGCGGGAATGCCGTGGTCGGTTTTCCCATCGATAAATTTCTGCACCTGGGTATAGGTGAGCCGGGCCTTGGAATGAATCACCGAGGGGAACGATTCATAGCCGAGAATTTCGCCATCTTCGCTGAGGTGCAGGTGGACCGAATGGGTCAGATGGTCGTTTTCGGGATTGAGGCTGCACACTTTGGTGGTCAGCTCGCGCGGAAGCATCATGACGGCGCGGTCGACGA
>JBNLGU010000139.1:0-3651 GCA_050306215.1 Pontiella sp. | reverse complement strand
GTGGGGCAGGTTCAGCAGCCGCCAGGTCGAGTCGTCAAACTTCTCGGCCGCCGCGCCTTCGCTCCGGCCAGCCTTGGAGAAATAGTTGAAGGCCGCACCCGCCGGAACCGCATCGAAATCGCGCGGACCGCCATCGGCATGGCCCAGGGCAAAACGCCATCCGGCATCCAGGCTCGCCCTTTCGCGCATTGCGGAATCGGCGGCCATGCTCATCGACGATTGTAGCATCACGGTTGCTGCAAGGAGCACAGTGGAAAACCTAAACATGGAATATCTCCTCGGGTGATGGTACTTGCCATGGCCTAATTCTAGGGTTGATGAATTATGCATTTATACCTCCGTCGGCGCTACTTGAAATCCAGCCAGTTGATGTTGACGCCGCCTTTGACGAAGATGACTTTGAGTTGCTTGTTCTTGCCGGTCTCCATTTTGATGCCGGGCAGGACGACGGAGGTCATGGGGTACCAATCGCCGGAGGGAGCAATGTCGGTTTCGGCGATCGTTTTCCCGTCAAGCTCCAGGCGGATCCGGCTACCGGCCGGAGACGCGACCCGTAGCTCGATGTCGACGACGGGCTTGTTGACGTCGACGGTGTAGACGACCCATTCGCCATCGACGACCTGGCAAATGTCGTAGCCGCCGAGATGGTCCCAGCAAAACTCGATGTCGGTGCCGTCGGTCCGGTATTTTTCGGCGGCGTTGACGTTGTCGCTGTCCTGCCAGGCGATGCCGCTCTCGCCGTGGTCGTAGTTCTCGGCCTGGATCTTGCCGGGAATCTGCGCCGGTGTTCCGGAGAACGGGCCGGGCGTGGGCAGGGTAAGAATGGACGAGGTGATGGAGGGGAGGGAGGCGCCGTCGGTGTTGGTCGCTATTACGCGGTATTGGTAGAGGGTCGCGCCTTTGAGCCCCGAATCGGTGAAGGCGGTTTCGTCGGCCGCGATGGTTCCAATGGTTTTGTAGTGTCCGTCTTCGTAGCGTTCGAGCGTATAGCCGGTTGCGTTGGCGACCTTGTTCCACTTCAGCTTGGCGACGTCGTACGACGGCGATGCGGTGGAAACGAGTACGGGCGTTTCCAGTCCGTTTTGCATCGGTTGTTTTCCTTGCGACCAGGCGTAGGGCGTTGCGGGGTTTTCCTCGAAATCAAACCAGTCGAAGTCGGCGGGGTTGGCGTTGGCCTTGCCGTTGCCGGAGGCATACATGCCGATGAAGGTGCCGGTGAATCCCATAATGACTTCCGTGGAAATATTCTTGGTGGTTGCGGTGCCGACCTGAATGGCGGTTTTTCCGTCTTCCTGTACCCAGAAGGTGTATTCGCGGTCGGTTCCGGTAATGCGCAGTGTTACATCGCCGTCGCCGATCTCCGCGCTGTTTAATCCGACTTCCTTGTTCTGCAGGAATTGGCGAAGCAGGGCGACGCGCTTGCCGGCGCGCTGGGTGATGACGAAATCGTAGTGGTTCGCGTCGTCGCCGCGGATGACGAGCCCGGCTTCTTCGTTAGGGGTCGTGGGCGTGAAGCTAAGCTTGGTGGACGCCGCAAAGTCGAATGCGGTTTGGCGGCGACAGACGTAGGCCGGGGAATCCTTCTCGCTGGCGTTGATTTTCGATCCGTGCAAGCGGAGGACGCCAGGCTTTTCGGTGAGCGACCAGTCGGCGTCGTAGGGATTGCGCACGAAGTTCCAGGCGAGTCCCAGCTTGGCGCTATCGAAACCGTCGCGGATGGGTTCCTTTTCCCAGACGTGTTCCGGCAGGTTGGGGGCGGGATATTCCGGCTTCACGATTCCGTCGGTTCCGCCTTTCGGCCAGCCGTCCTGGGTCCAGGTGACGGGGGCGAGGAAGGTTTCGCGGCCGAGCACGTGGTAGCGGCCGTTGCGGGGCCGGATGCCGAGGCAGACCATCCACCAGCTGTCGTCCGGGAGCTGCACAAGGTCGGCGTGCCCGATGGCGTGGAACGGATTGTCCGGGTCGTTCATGTGGGTGACGACCGGGTTGATCGGGCTGGGCTCGTACGGACCCCAGGGAGATTTGCTGCGCTGGATGACTTCGCGGTGCTCGTAGCCGGTGCCGCCTTCGGCGGACATCAGGTAGTAGTAGCCGTTGATCTTGTAGAGGTGCGGCGCTTCCGGTGATGAGCCACCCTGACCCTTCGCGATCATCTTGAGCGGTTCGTCAAAGGTGTCGGTCTCCAGATTCAGTACACCCAGCTGGAAGTCGCCGTTTTCGTTCGGGCTGAGGTAGTAGACTTTGCCGTCGGCAAAGAGGAGCGACGGGTCGACAAACTTGATGCCCAGCCAGTGCGGCTCGGACCAGGGGCCGGCGGGGTTTTCGGCGGTGACGTAGAACACGCCGTCGGCGGCATAGTTGGTGCCGATGATGTAGAACTTGCCGTTGTGGTAGCGGATGGTCGGGGCATACTGCCCGCCCGAGCTGCGCTCCTTCTGCAGCGGATTGCTGCTTGGGGTCGTAAGCGCGTAGCTGATCATCTTCCAGTGGACCAGGTCCTTGCTGTGGTAGACGGGCAGGCCGGGGAAATATTCAAACGTGGAGGTGACGAGATAGTAGTCGTCCCCGACGCGGCACAAGCTCGGGTCGGGATTCATGCCCGTGATGACGGGGTTCGTGAAGGTTTTTTGAGCGGAGGTCGAGCATCCCGCCAGCAAGCCAAGCAAAACCAATAGCACCGTACATTTCGTTTTCATATCCATCCTATCCCGCACGTCCGTTGTTCTGTTTTCATTCGCCTCGTCTGACCGCTGCTATTTTAATTCCTCAATGATCGTATCGGCAATTTCGGGATAGAACCAATCGAGTGTTCTCCGATTCAGAAGCCCGAAGTCTTTTTTGCCTCCGTTGTCCCACCAGACCGGGCACATGCCGCGTTTAGCGGCTTCGCGGGCAAAGTATTGGGCGTGTTTCAAGCGGTCCTTCGGGGTGTCATGGTTGGTCGATCCCCATTCCCCGAGGACGACTGCCCGGCCCTTCGACGTAAACTGATTCTCGATCTCGTCAAAACTTTTCTTCAGCGCGCGGATATCCTCGCTGGAGCCCCAGTCGGTGTGGTCCATCAGGGAAAAGCCGGCCGGGGAATAGTGGTGGATCGAGATGAGGATGTTAGGGTCGTCGTTGGGGATGACCAGAGCACTCATGGCCTGCGGATTATTGGAGGCGCCAAAGGGCGCGACCATGATCATGCGGGCAGCATTGTTGCCACCGGTCGCCCGTATGGCATCCACGGCGGCCTGCTGGAACGTATTGCAGCAGTCGCGTTCCTCCGGGGTTCCGCCGACCCATTCAGCTGGACCTCCTTCAATGCGGGTTTCGTTGAGCGGTTCGAAAATCAGGTGGTCGCCGTAGTCTTTGAAGTGGTTGGCAATCTGGGGCCAGACCTTGTTGATCTGGTTGGTTACCGCGTCGATCTTGTCGTGCGAGGGGATGGTCCATTCGTTTTCGTGATGCGTGTTGAGGATCACGTATAGTTCGTTGTCCAACGCGTAGTTGACGACTTCCTCCACGCGGTCCAGCCAAGCCTTTTCGATGGTGTAATCGGGGGCTTCGCCCATGTGGTAGTGCCAAGTGACGGGGATGCGGATGGTCTTGAAGCCGCGCTTGGCGATAGCGTCGATCAGTTCTTCGGTGATCCTGGGGTTTCCCCAT
>JBNLGU010000138.1:0-3874 GCA_050306215.1 Pontiella sp. | reverse complement strand
TGGCATCAGCGGCGGCGACTTTGCCGCGGCCATTGCAGCCGGCAACCCTGTCATCGCCAAGGCACACCCCCACCACCCGACCACATCGCGCCTTTTGGCGGAGTGTGCAAACGAAGCACGCGAAGCTGCCGGGCTCCCTGCCGGCACTGTTCAGATGGTCTATGCCATGGGCAATGAAGACGGACTCCGCATGGTGAGCGATCCCCGTATCGGTGCCAGCGCATTTACCGGATCACGCAGGGGCGGCATGGCGCTGAAGGCGGCGGCCGACGCCGTCGGCAAACCGATCTATCTGGAAATGTCGAGCATTAACCCGGTGGTCATCCTCAAGGGCACTCTGGAGGAGCGCGGCGAGGAAATGGCGGGCGAAATGGCGACGAGCGCCCTGATGGGTGCCGGCCAGTTCTGCACCAATCCCGGCCTGGTGCTGATCGAAGCCGGCGAAGTGACGGAAGCATTCATTGCCGACGTGGCCGCCCGCTATGACGCCGCCCCCTGCGGTACGCTTCTGAGCAAAGCCGTGAAAGAAGGCCTGGCCGCAGCCATCAAAGTGCTGATCGACAACGGTGCGCAGCTCGTAACCGGCGGTAAAGCGGCTGATCGCGAAGGCTTTGCCTACAGCAATACCCTGATGAGAGTGGATGGCTCCCGTTTCCTGGCCAATGCCAAAGGCCTGCAAACCGAAGTATTCGGCAATGCCACGCTGATCGTTGTCGCCGATGATCTATCCGAAATCGAGCAGGTACTGGCCGGACTCGAAGGCAATCTGACTGGGTGCATCTACTCCGCAAGGGATGGACGCGATGATGAGGCCTACACGAAAATCGCCACCATCCTGCGTCCCAAGGTCGGCCGCCTGATCAATGACAAGATGCCTACCGGCGTAGCGGTCAGCCCGGCCATGAACCATGGAGGCCCCTTCCCCGCCACCGGCCATCCGCACTTCACCGCCGTCGGCATCCCCGCATCGCTGAAACGCTTTGCCGTGCTCGCCAGCTACGACAACGTGCGCCCCGATCGCCTCCCTGAAATCCTGCGGGACTAGGGTAGTCGGTGCTGAAAAAGTCCTTTGACCTAATGTTTTCAGACCGGATTACAGGATATGCGGGATGATTATTTGCAAGGAATAGGTCGAACGGCCGCCGAAACCTTGCAATTATTTGCTTATGACCCGAGCCAAAGGCGAGAGAGGCTTCATGAATATGAAGCAATGGAGCGAAGCGGAATGGCAACCCGACTGAAACCACTCCCGATCCGCAGGGCGATCTGTTCCTCATCGAGCTTGATCGCATCATTGATTCCTCCCACCCGCTCGTCCGCCTCGGCCACGAGGTCGACTGGAAAAGGCTCGCCGAAATCTTCGGCGAAACGTACTGCGAAGACAACGGTCGCCCGGCAACCAGCACCCGCTTGATGATCGCGCTGCAGTACCTGAAGTTCACCTTCGACCTGAGCGACGAACAGGTCTGTGACGGCTGGGTGGAGAACCCGTACTGGCAGGCGTTCGGCGGCAACCAGTACTTCGAGCACAGCCGGCCGGTTGATCCGTCTAGCATGACGCGCTTTCGCAAGCGCATCGGCGAAGCGGGCGCGGAGGAGCTGTTGAAGGAAACCATCCAGGCGGGACTCCGGCTCAAGGCGATCAAGCCGCACGAGCTCAAGCGGGTCAACGTGGATACCACGGTGCAGGAAAAGGACATCCGCTTCCCGACCGACGCGAGGCTCTACGACCGGGCACGCGCCCGCCTGGTGGCCGCGGCGGATGCGCGGGGGATCGAACTGCGGCAAAACTACAACCGCAAGGCGAAGGAGCATCTGGTCATGAGCAAGCGCTATGCCCATGCCCGCCAGTTGAAACGGGCCCGCCGTGAAACCCGCAAGCTGCACACCATCCTCGGCCGGGTCGTTCGGGACCTTGAGCGCAAGGCGGTCGTTGTCGACCCCGAACTCGCGGAGCTGCTCGACGTTGCAAAGCGCATCCACGAACAGCAGCGCACCGACAAGGGCAAGATCTACAGCGTGCACGAACCGCACGTGGACTGCATCAGCAAGGGGAAGGCGCACAAGCGCTACGAGTTCGGCTGCAAGGTCAGCTTGGCCGCGACGAGCAAAGGCGGCTGGTTCGTCGGAGCCAAGGCGCTTCCCGGCAACCCGTACGACGGACACACCCTTGGCAAGGCCATGGAGCAGGTTGAACGGATCATCCCCGTTCCGGAACACGCCTTCGTCGACATGGGCTACCGCGGCCATGACTACAACGGCGGTTGCGCGATCCACGTCGACAAGCGCCGACGGGGCACGACCCCGAAAAGCCTCTGGAAATGGATGAAGCGCCGCGCCGCCATCGAGCCGGGTATCGGCCACCTCAAGCAGGAGCACCGGATGGACCGGTGCCGGCTCAAGGGGATCGAAGGCGACGAACTCAACGCGGTGCTGAGCGCCGCCGGAATGAACTTCGGGAAGCTGCTCAAGGCAGTTTCCCAGCTATCTTCGCACCTCCGGAAGCTCTTCGCGAGCTTGGTTCAGATGCTTATCGGGGCTTTGTGTCCTTTGCGTTCAGATCCATCAACCCCGGCAGGACCGGATCAGATCATGGTGTTCGCTTGAAACCGGGTTTTTCAGGATCGACTATTTAAAACTGCCATCCTGCTTATGCAGAATCAGGGGAAAAGTGAAAACGGGGCAAGGGGTATCGGAAAAACAAATCCGTCACCGAGGGCGGCAGCCTGCAATTTTCCGACGACGCAGCATCGTACCGACAGGTGATCGGTAGAGAATAGCGACCAATCTCCGCCTGCTCCAATCCCAAGCGTCAGGTTTCAAGTTTCAGATTTCAAAATGGCCCCCGACGCGTTCCCCAATCTCATGCATGCCTTAAGAACCAACTCCCGGAAACGTATCAACCCCGTTGACGGGCGCGCCCTTTGTGCGATTAGATGTTGAGGGAAAGCACTGCACCAGATCGGTCTTCGACAGCGTCTCGGCCGAGAATTCCGACAGTAAAAACCGCCGCAACCACCGTACATAGAATGAACGATACTTTTCCGCCACGAGATTTCGAGTGCGGCAAAATTCTACAAACCCAACATCATCAAACGTTTTCATATTCACTCCTGGCTATGTGTCATGAAACATATCATCGGTATATCCAGCGATCAGGTCACTGCAGGCCTGATTTTTCGTTGATTTCGGGCTGCCGTTTCAGCGTAACAGATCATGATATATATCCTCCCCATATCGATGAATTGCGTCACTCTGGATTCCGGACATGCAAGGCTTTATCTTCTTTCAACTTGTTTATATACCTCGCGGTGTTGCTGTTTTAAAGGAGTTTTTTAATCAAGAGGGGTGGAATAATGGAAAACAGTCTGATAAACATCTTAAATGATGAATCAGAGGGCAAATACAGCCAAACCATCAAAACCGGATCATTTCCCGAAAATGTTTCATGAAACTCAATAAACGTTAGCCTGCGAAAAGATTTACAAAGTCGACAAAAGTAGGTATAATCGATTTCGTCTCCGCGAGCGTCTGGGAGACGAATCACTGCAAGTGATTAGTTCGGACAGGCCGAAGCGGAGACGAAGATGCGATATTTACGACTCGAAGCAATCCTGATCGCTTCCGCATATTGCCGAACCGCCCAATGATACGGAAAGCGGGATTGCTTCTCCCTGAGTGGGACGACTGTAAATCCGCGTCTGGAATTTCGGTTATTGAATGGAAAGAATTATGAGAAAAACAAAGACGACTGGCAGCCCGCCGACATATAAATATGACGACCGGCTAACCAGTCGTTGGACCAGACCAGCTCACTCGCCTGCTTACTCAGGCTCGCGCCATGGCAGGTCAACTTAACGTTGTGCAGATAAAT
>JBNLGU010000137.1:0-4023 GCA_050306215.1 Pontiella sp. | reverse complement strand
CGAGCAAGTGCCGCAGGTAGGGTTGACGATCGAGCATGAAGGACCTCCTTTTTTAGGGATTATCGAGTTATGGGGCTTAACCTGGATCGTTGAAAGTGAAATTAGTGACTAACTGGCCGAGCTATCGCGTTGGCTGATCGGGGCTTGGGTTGCTACGCGATAAAACGGCGTGCGGCGAATCTCTGTTAAAATAACCCGTTTTTTGTCTGGCATCTTTCTGCGAACTCTCTAATGTACGTGCCTTTTCCGATAGTTCCGTCTGGAGTGTGGCGCAAGCGATGAACCGCCGCGAGAAGGGTGGAAACCGGAATAAACCGAAGAAAAAGTGGAATGTTTCGCTTGCGGCCTGTGTAGGAGATAATTACTCTCCTGCGCTTGTCTTTTTGCGAAAAGGACCAGCGCTGTTTTGCAGCGGTTTTGATTTTAGATTTGTGGTCGCCGATTTTTTGGGTCTGCGACGCAGCTAAGAGTAAGGAATAGGATATGCCTACAATTAATCAATTGGTGAGAAAGCCGCGTGCGGTTGCCAAGAAAAAGAGCAAGTCGCCCGCGCTGTCAAACTGCCCGCAGCGTCGCGGAGTTTGTCTGCTGGTGAAGACCCAGACCCCGAAGAAGCCGAACTCGGCTCTGCGTAAGGTGGCCCGTGTCCGTTTGACCAACGGCCGCGAAGTGAACGCCTACATCGGTGGTGAAGGGCACAACCTGCAGGAACATAGCATGGTGCTGGTTCGCGGCGGTCGTGTGAAGGACTTGCCGGGTGTTCGCTACCACATCGTGCGTGGTACGCTGGACTGTGCAGGCGTGAAGGATCGTAAGCGCGGCCGTTCGAAGTATGGTGCCAAGCGCCCGAAAGCAAGCTAACTGCATTTGAAGGACATTAAGCAATATGGCTAGAAGACATAGAGCAGAAAAGCGCGAGCTGATTCCAGATCCGCGCTACAACAACGAGCTGGTTGCGTACATGATCAATTGTGTCATGGAGCGTGGCAAGAAGTCCGTCGCCGCCAAGATCGTTTACGGCGCGCTGGAAGACATCCAGGATCAGGTGAAGGATGAAGATCCGGTTCAGGTGTTCACCATCGCGGTCGAAAACGTTTCCCCGCGTCTGGAAGTGAAATCCCGCCGCGTCGGTGGTGCCACCTACCAGGTTCCGCTGGAAGTGAAGCCCAAGCGTCAGATTGCCCTCGCAACACGCTGGCTGATCCAGTTTGCCGGAAACCGCAAGGGAGTTCCCATGCAGCGTGCGTTGGCCATCGAGCTGATGGATGCCTACAAGGGACAGGGCAACGCCATCAAGAAGCGCGACGATACGCACAAGATGGCCCAGGCCAACAAGGCCTTTGCCCACTACCGCTGGTAAAAGGCGGTCGCAAGCCGTTGATATAGGAAATCCCCGGAGGACGGGGATCGCCGATGGATAGGAAGGTTCCAGGCAAATGGAACCTTCCAGCTGTTGAAAAAGAGAAATGAATACTGTGAGCCAAGATCAGAACAAAGGAGCAACGGGCTCGGTTTCCAAACGGGAAGCCGACGGCCGCGAGCATGCTTTGTCCTCGGTTCGAAACATCGGGATCGTGGCCCACATCGATGCGGGCAAGACGACGACCACCGAACGCATTCTCTTCTACAGTGGCAAGGTCCACCGGATCGGCGAGGTGCACGATGGCACCGCCACCATGGACTGGATGATCCAGGAGCAGGAGCGCGGCATTACCATCACCAGCGCCGCCACAACCTGTTTTTGGAAAAACCACCAAATCAATATTATCGACACCCCCGGCCACGTGGACTTCACGGTGGAAGTGGAACGCTCGTTGCGCGTATTGGATGGCGCAGTGGGCGTTTTTTGCGCCGTAGGGGGCGTGCAGCCGCAGTCCGAAACCGTATGGCGCCAAGCCACCAAATACAAGGTTCCGCGACTGGCCTTCGTCAACAAGATGGACCGCATCGGCGCCGACTTCGACAAGGTGATAAAGGACATGCGCGACAAGCTGTCCGCTCCGGTGGTGGCTGTCCAGCTGCCCATCGGGGCTTCCGACACCTTTCAGGGTGCGGTCGACCTCATCAAGATGCAGGGCATCCATTTCTCTGAAACCGACTTTGGTTCCAAGTTGGAATACGTTGATATTCCCGCGGACTTGGCCGCGAAGGCCGAAGCCGCCCGCGCCGAGCTGATCGAAAAGGTCGCCGAAGTCGATGAACTGTTGCTCGAAGCCTATATGGAAAACACCGATGTTTCCGAGGAGGCGCTGGTATCGGCATTGCGTCGCGCAACGATCGCCAACCACGTCGTTCCGGTATTCTGCGGATCTTCGTTGAAGAACAAGGGCGTTCAGCCGCTGTTGGATGCCGTGGTTGCGTTCCTTCCTTCTCCGGTGGATGTTCCGGCGGTGAAGGGGACTTCCCCAAAGAATGAAGCGGATCTATTCCGCGATGCCTCCGACTTCGAGCCGCTGACAGGCTTGGTCTTCAAGATGGCGACCGACAAGTTTGTCGGCAAGCTGGCCTTCGTCCGCATCTATGCCGGGCAGCTCAAGAAAGGCCAGAACATCTTCAATCCGCGCACGAAGAAGCGCGAACGCATCGGCCGCCTGCTGCGCCTGCACGCCAACCACCGCGAAGATGTGGACGTGCTCTACTCCGGCGAAATCGGCGGCATGGTCGGGCAGAAGCTGTTTACCACGGGCGATACCGTCTGTATGGAAAACGATCCGATCCTGCTCGAAAACATTGAGTTTCCCGAACCCGTTATCTCCATGGCCATCGAGCCAAAGACCACCGCCGACAAGGATTCGCTGGTGGCTGCGCTTAAGGAGCTGGGCGAGGAAGACCCTACGTTCCACACATCGATCAACGATGAAACAGGTCAGACTATCATCCACGGCATGGGCGAGCTTCATCTCGAGATCATCCGTGACCGCATTCTGCGCGAATACAAGGTGCAGGCCAACGCCGGTAAGCCGATGGTCGCCTATCGCGAAAGCGTTTCCAAGAAGGGCAGTGGAAGCTATACCTTCGAGCGCCAGATCGGAAACGACAACCATTTTGCCAGCATTGCGCTGGAGGTGTCCCCGAAGTCTTCGGGTGCAGGAAACACCATCGAGTTCGATATTTCCAACAATGTAATTCCCGCGGAATACCGCAAAGGCATCGAAGAGGGCATCCATGACGCCCTGTTGACCGGTGTGCTCGGAAACTTTGCCATCATTGATACAGCCGTCCGGGTGGTGGGTGGTGAAACCCATCCGACAGACTCTTCGGATATGGCCTTCCGTTCCGCCGCCGTCATGGCGCTTCGCACCACGGTATCCGCTGCAGGACCGATTCTGCTGGAACCGGTGATGAAGCTGGAAATCGAAACCCCCGAGGAACACCTGGGCGATGTGCTCGGTGACCTCAACAGCCGCCGCGGAAGCGTCCGCAACATCAAGGCTGGAAGTGATCTGCAGGTCGTGCAGGCGGATGTTCCGCTTGCCGAGGTTTTTGGGTACTCAACATCGTTGCGTTCCCTAACAAAGGGCAGGGCAAGCTATACGATGGAACCGCAAGCGTTTGAACCGGTTCCTGCGTCCATGGTGGAGTCCATCCTTAACCGCTAAGAAAGAGAAAAAATGACAAATCAACGTATCAGAATCCGGCTGAAGTCGTTCGACCATCGCGTCCTCGACATCTCGGCCACGGAAATTGTCGAAACGGCACGCCGCACCGGCGCCCGCGTTGCGGGTCCGATTCCGCTGCCGACTCGTATCGAGCGTTTCACGGTGAACCGCAGTCCGCACGTGAACAAGAAATCGATGGAACAGTTTGAAATCCGCACGCACAAGCGTTTGCTGGACATCATCGATCCGACCATCAAGACGGTGGACGAGCTGAAGAAGCTCAACCTGCCGGCGGGTGTCGATATCACTATCAAGATCTAGGAAGGAGGCGCATCATGAAAGGTTTGATTGGAAAGAAACTGGGGATGACCTCTATTTATGACGAGGACGGCGTTGCCGTACCGGTCACGGTAATCGAAGCCGG
>JBNLGU010000136.1:0-4055 GCA_050306215.1 Pontiella sp. | reverse complement strand
AGCCCCGGTTTACCAAAACCAAGGGACCTCGCCCCCAACGATTCCTCCACAGCAAGGGCTTTCTGGATGCTTTCCTCTACTTCAAGTTTTCCTCAAAAGCCCACAACCGCAACATGGATTTACTCGACTACTGGGCGGATCACTACAAAACGCTCAAACACAAGCCCGACTACAAATAAGCCGGCGGTATAGTCCACACCCGCCGAATATTGAAAAGCATACTTGTGTCACCCCTAATCAATAGGTACACATTTGTAGCTCGTACGCATATTTGCTACAGCAATAGAAACAGAGGGTGAAACAATGACACAGGAAAACAAGGAACTAGGCGTTCTATACAAGATTTCGCAGACCATATCGGCCCGCCAGCACAACATTTCGGACCTGCTAAACGAGGTGCTGCAAATCATGTCGAACGACATGGGGCTGTTGCGCGGCACGTTGACCCTGCGCAAGCCCGGAACCGACATCCTCAATATTGAAGCGTCCAGCGGGTTGTCGAGCAGCGAAATGCGGCGCGGACAGTACAAGCTGGGCGAAGGGGTGACCGGAAGCGTCGGACAGACGGGCAAGCCCTTCATTGTCCCCGATATCAGCGAATCGCCCGACTTCCTGAACCGAACCAAGGCGCGCAGCGACCAGAAGGTAGCCTTTATCTGCGTTCCGATCATCCACCACAAGGAAGTCATCGGAACGATGAGCATCGACCTGCCCACCTGCGAGGAAGCGGAGCTCAAGGGCTACGCCCTCTTCCTCGAACATGTGGCCCAGATTCTGGCGTCGGCGGTCTCCACGATCCGCGAGGAAATCGAAGAGCGCCACGCCCTCGAATCCGAAAACGAAATGCTGCGCCGCCAGCTGGGCGACCGCTACAGCATCGACAACATGGTGGGCAACTGCAACTCCATGCGCAGCGTCTACGAACAGATCGTGCAGGTTGCCAACAGCGCGGCCACCGTACTGGTCCGCGGGGAGTCCGGCACGGGTAAGGAACTGGTGGCCCGGGCGATCCATTTCAACAGCCCGCGCAAGAACAATGCCTTTGTCAGCGTCAATTGCGCGGCCCTGCCGGAAAACCTGATTGAAAGCGAATTGTTCGGCCATGAGAAAGGTGCCTTTACCGGGGCCGCCCAACAGCGCAAGGGTCGCTTCGAACTCGCCAACGGCGGCACCATATTCCTGGATGAAATCGGCGACTTTTCCCCGGCCATGCAGGTCAAGTTGCTGCGCGTCCTGCAGGAACGCACGTACGAACGCGTCGGCAGCAACGAGCAGCGGAGCGCCAACGTCCGGATCATTACCGCCACCAATGCCGATCTTGAAGCCGCAATCCTCGACAACCGTTTCCGCCAGGATCTGTTCTACCGGATCAATGTTTTCCCGATCCACCTCCCCCCGCTGCGTTCGCGCAAGGACGACATCCTGTTGCTGACCAATTTTTTCCTGAAGAAATACGCCACGCAGATGGACGCGGAAATCCGGCGCATCAGCACGCCGGCCATCAATATGCTGATGGCGTACCATTGGCCCGGCAACGTGCGGGAACTCGAAAACACCATCGAGTATGCCGTACTGATGGGCAAGGAGGACGGCGTGGTCCACGGACACGACCTGCCCCCCACCCTACAAACCCCGGTGGCCATCTCCGCAACCGGCAACAACAAACATACGCTCAAGGCCCGCGTCGCCATGCTCGAACGCGATTTGATCGTCGATTCCCTCAAACGCCAGAACGGCACCATCAGCGCCGCCGCGCGCGAGCTGGGCATCACGGAACGCATGGTCCGCTACAAGATCCAGAACCTTGATATCGACTATGAAACCCTCTTCAAAAAACGGAGGCGGCGCAAGAGCTAGACCGCCGACCTGAACCTTCAACCCCAGACTGGATGAACCATGGAAATCCGATCCGCAACCAAAGCCGACATTCCTGCAATGGCCGAACTCCTGCACCAACTCTTTGCCATCGAGAAGGATTTCACACCGGATTATGAAAAGCAGGCACAGGGCCTGGAACTGCTGATCGAGCGCCCTTCGGCGATGGTGTTTGTGGCGGAAGCGGATCGGGAAGTGGTGGGCATGTGCACGACCCAGGTGATTATCTCTACCTCGATGGGCATGGAAGTCGGCATCGTCGAGGATGTCATTATCGACGTGGAGCATCGCGGCACGGGATTGGGATCGGCCCTGATGCGCACCGTCGAAGAATGGGCCACGGCCCAGGGGCTAGGCCGCCTTCAACTCGGCGCGGACAAGGACAACGGACCGGCGCTCTGCTTTTATCGACAACAAGGCTGGAAGCACACCAACCTCGTCGGCTGGATGAAAACGCTCTGAACATTCCTTCGCACTCCCCTCGCTGGCGGCCGGCCAATACATCCTGCAAGACGAGACCCGGACCTCGCGCAAGCGGCAGCCCCACGCCGCCCAAACACTCCGAATAATAGTATTTATTATTAGAGCGCCCTTGCGTCCGTAGCCCAGCTCATTTATGCTGTAGCAGTTAGGTCGAGAGAACAGAGAGGGCCCATTGTGACACAGATCGCGGATAAGGATTGGAAATCATTGAAGAAGAAGCTGGGCGACGACGGTCGTCTGGAAAAGTTTGCGCTTGGAGAGCCGGAGCAGGAGTATGTCACCTCCCGGGGCATGGACATCCTCCGCCTGCACGCCACCGACTTTGTCAACAAGCGCCTGGCGCCGGCCAACCCGAAAAACGACGGCCGCCAAACCCCGACCAAGGGCCATCCGGTGTTCATTGCCCAGCATGCCTGCGGCTGCAACGACCGAACCAGCCTGGAGGAATTCTTCGGCATCGAAAAGGGGCGCGAACTCACCGCGGACGAGGTGGATATCGTTGTAGATGTCATTTTGAAATGGATTGAAGAACACCTTGATAGCTAACGGCCGGATTCAAGCCTGTTGGAAAACCTTCCATCAACGGAAGGTTTTTCTTTTTTTCGGCCCGTCCATGTGAATATCCTGTACCGATTATGGAACCAGTTATCGTCAAGAGAGCCGAACACAACATTAGCCGCAAGAACATTAGTTCGGCCGCGGTAAAAGTGCTGTACCACCTGAAGGACAACGGCTATACCGCCTACCTCGCCGGCGGCGGGGTACGAGACCTGCTCCTCGCACGGAACCCCAAGGACTTCGATGTGGCAACCAACGCCACGCCGGAAGAACTCCGCAAGCTGTTCCGCAACTGCCGCCTCGTTGGCCGCCGGTTCCGGCTGGCCCATATTCTATTCCGCGGCGAAATCATCGAGACCTCCACCTTCCGCGCCCCCGTGCCCGAGGAGGAAAACGGCGACCATTGCGAAAACACCTTCCGGACCGGCGAAAACGGAATGGTCACGCGCGACAATATCTTCGGCACACCCGAGCAGGATGCGCTTCGCCGGGATTTTACCATCAACGCCCTGTTCTACAACATTGCCGATTTTTCAGTCATCGACTATGCCGGCGGCCTGCAGGATCTTGAAGCACGGGTGATCCGCGTCATCGGCGACCCGGACAAGCGCTTTGCAGAAGATCCGGTGCGCATGATCCGCGCGGCCCGCTTTGCCGGCACGCTGGGATTCGATATTGAACCGGCGGCCTACGACTCCATCTGCCGCAACAAGGATATCCTGGCCAACGCCTCCCCCTCCCGCATGTATGAAGAGGTGCAGAAGCTGTTTTTCTGCGGGCATGCGCGCGATGTGTTCACGTGGCTCGAGCGGAGCGATCTGCTACACCCGATGTTTCACGATTTTTCCCACTGGATCGACGAGGACAAGGCGCGCCACGACTGGGTCATCCTCACGCTTGACCAGATGGACCGCTGGCGCAAGGCAGGCCTTCAGGTTCATCCCGCTTTGCTCTTTGCCCTGATTTTTGGCGAATACCATGAGTTTCTCGCCGAACAGCTCGTGCGCGAAGGCATGCCGGCCCACGACGCCTGTCGTCAATCGGTCCAGCAGCACCTGAAGGGAATGTGCGAAAACGTTCGCGTCCCCAAGCAGGTGATCTATCAGGTATCTGACATCATGGGCAACCAGCCCCGGTTT
>JBNLGU010000135.1:0-4147 GCA_050306215.1 Pontiella sp. | reverse complement strand
AACCTGCATCGCCAGTTTCTTTATGCTCCAAACCAAATCGGCGACTCCAAAGCCGCTTTGGCCGGCGAATGGCTGAAGTCATACAATCCCGGAATTGAAGTCGAATGTTTCGACATGCGTTTCCAGCAAATCGAAGTCGACCCGCTCTCCACCTACGACATCATCGTCGAATGCACCGACTGCATGGATACCAAACTGCTCGTCAACCGCGCGGCCATCAGAACCGGCGTTCCAGTGGTGTTTGCCAGCATCTACCAATTTGAGGGACAAGTGCAGGTCGTCACGCCCGACTCATCCTGTCTGGAATGCCTCTACGAAAACGGTGCGCCAAAGGAGGTACCATCCTGCTCGGTCGCCGGCGTACTCGGACCGGTTCCCGGAGTGCTCGGTTCCCTCCAGGCGCTCGAAACGATCAAGCAATTGCTTCAACTCGACGGCCGGTTGGAAAACGAACTGCTCATCGTCAACCTGTCCGACTATGGCATGCGCCGGATCGTCTTGCCGCGCAACGCGACCTGTCCTGCGCACGAACCCGATGCCGAGCTCCCCGAATCGGTCGATGTATCGGTCGATGAAATCAACCTCTCCGACTTTACAGTGATCGACATCCGCGAGCCGAACGAGGTGGCAGCAGAACCGCTACCGTGCGAGCATGTGCACATCCCCATGAACGATCTGTTGGGGAATCCTTCCGCGATTGAAAAAGACAAACCCTATCTGCTCGTCTGCGCCGCCGGCGTCCGTACGCAATATACCGCCAACGCCTTCCGCTCCGCCGGCTACACCAAGGTGTACTCCCTCGTCGGCGGCAACCGGATGCTTGCAGAATAAATTAAACACCAAGGTACCAAGAATACTTAGATTCATTCCTTCGTGCTCTTCGAGTCTTCGCGTTTGAATTCTCAGTGCGAGTCGATTCCCTGAATCATCTGCAGGGCGTGTTCGAGGGAACGGAGGATTTCGTGCATGTATTCCCGGACGGCTTTGACGCTTCCGGGCAGGGTGTAGACGAGGGTGGTGCCGATAACGCCTGCGACGGAGCGGGATAGCAACGCCGAAGGCAGGCGTTCGCCATGTTTGGTGCGGATGAATTCCATGATGCCGGGAATCTCGCGGTCGAGCATAGGGTTGACGACGTCGGGCGTAATGTCGCGCGGGCCGATGCCCGTGCCGCCGGTGGTGATGATGACATCGAATTTCGGTGCCCGTTTCATCTGCTCGCGAAGCGTGTCGGCGTCGTCGCCGATCAGTACTGATTCAATGTCGGCATCGGAAAACTGCTCCTGCAGCATCCGGACAATCTCCGGTCCGCTGCTATCTTCGTATTCTCCGCGCACTGCGCGGTCCGACAAGGTTACAACCAAAACTGTCATTGCTTATTCCTCGGTGGGATTTCGACAAAATAATTTTCCGATCGACTGCTGCATCGAATCATTCTGTCCATAATTATTTTGTCGGATTCTGTTTCGTTTTTTCGAGCAGGGTGATTTCGCCGATGGTCATGGTTTTGTCGACGGCCTTGCACATGTCGTAGATGGTTAGCAGGGCGGTGGAGGCGGCGGTGAGGGCTTCCATCTCGACGCCGGTCTGGCCGGTGCAGATGACGGTGCTTTCGACGCGGATTCCGGTGGCTTCCGGCACGGCTTTGACGTCGATTTTCGAGAGCAGAAGGGGATGGCAGAGCGGAATCAGTTCGCCGGTTTTCTTGGCGGCCATGACGCCCGCCAGCTCGGCGGTGAGCAGCACGTTGCCTTTCTTCATCTGGTTGTCGCCGATCAGCTGAATCGTTTCCGGCTGGAGGGCGATGAAGCCGCTAGCCACGGCGGTGCGCTTTTGCTGAGGCTTGTGGCTGACGTCGACCATCGATGGCCGGTTGTCGGTTCCAATATGTGACAGTTTCTTTTCCATACGATCCTTTCGAACGGGATTTCTAACAGAAGGACGCAAAGAGCGCGAAGGGTAAGTTGCTTTGCGGCCTTTGCGATCTTCTGTGAAAACATTCAGTCATAGTAGCCAGACGTCGACGGCTGATCCTTCTTTTAATTCCGTTTCCCCGATGGGGAAAATGATCCAGCCGTCGGCTTTGGTGAGGGCGTGGATATGGGCGGAGCCGTGGTAGTCGATTCGGGCCACCACGTCCGGTTCAATAAGTTTGGCCGGTACGAACGCCTTGCGCGCGGCCTTTTTTCGTTTCATGTCCTTGTCCAGCTTGAGGCGGACTAGCGGCAGTTTGAAATCGTGGCCCATGGCGCGGTAGAGGAAGGGCTTCACGATGGTTTCCATGACCATGAAGGTGGAGACGGGGTTGCCGGGCATGCCGAAGCAGGTTTTTCCGTTGCCGGTGGCAAAGGTGAGCGGCTTGCCGGGCTGGGTGGCCATATGGTCGAAGTGCATGGTGCAACCGCTTTGTTCGAGCAGTTCCGGTACAAAGTCATAGTCGCCCGCCGAGCTTCCGCCGCAGATCAGTACAATGTCGTTTTCATCGATGGCTTTTGCGATGGCGGCGGCAATCTTTTCCCGGTCGTCCTCGACGATGCCGTAGTAGGTGGCCGCTATGCCGAATTCCCTGACCTGTGCGACCAGCTGGTGTCCGTTGGTTTCGCGAATGTGTGCGCCGTTAACCGGTTCGCTGGGTTGCACCAGCTCGGAGCCGGTGGCAATGATGCCGGTCCGTGGAACCTTTGCGACTAGGGGCTCCGTGCAGCCGGCTCCGGCGAGTACGGCAATGTGCGCGGGTTTGATGAGCGTGCCCGCCGGTAACACCGTTTCGCCGGTCTTCACATCTTCACCCTTGAAGCAGATGTTGCCCGGTGTGCCGGTGCCGGTAAAGCGCACGGAATTGTCTTCGAGGATTTCGGATTGTTCCACCATGAAGACGCAGTCGGCCCCTTCGGGTACGATGGCTCCGGTCATGATGCGCGCGCAGCGGCCTTCGTTGATGACGTTTTTGGGCGTGGCGCCGGCGGCGATGGTTTCGAGGCAGTGCAGCGGGCCGGGCAGGTCGGCGGCGCGGCAGGCATAGCCGTCCATGGCCGATTTGTTGAAGGGCGGCATGTCGTGGTCCGACAATACGTTCTGCAAGAGCACCCGTCCGTTGGCCCGGTGCAGCGGCACGGTTTCCGGGATGGGCGAGGGAGCGTTGGATAGAACGGTTTCGAGGGCTTCTTCGTAGGAAATCATGCTTGGCTCTTTTGATAGTGGTCGAGGTCTTCGCGGGTGTTGAGGTTATGGTACCAGTCCCCGTCGATGGGCAGATAATGGACGTCCAAGACGTCGAGCAGGGCGTGGACCGCCCGTTTGCCTTCGGCCAGCCGTTCGGCGATTTTGGCGTGGGCGCTTTTGCGGTAGACGGCGAAGAGCGGTTGCTTGTGGCCGTCGGGCAATACGGGCACGACGGCTTCGTGCCCGCCGATTTCGCGCAGCATGCGGCGGACGAACGGCAGATGGATATTCGGGACATCGCAGGCGGTCACAAAATTGAGTTCGTGGCTGGATTCCTTCAGGGCCGACATCAATCCCATCAAGGGACCTTGGCCGGGTTCGAGGTCTTCCACCACGGGATGGCCGGTGAAGGCATACTTTTCCTTGTCGCCGCTGACGATCAGTTCATCGAAATGGGGTGCGAGCTGGCCGGCAACAGTGGCGACGAGCGGCTGGCCGTGGACATGCATTACGCTCTTGTCCTCGCCCATGCGCCGGCTGGCCCCGCCGCTGAGTACGATGGCGGTGGCATCCTCCTTGAGTCCCCAGCGCCCGTTTTCGAACACAAGATCTTCGGGCTGTAGATCCCAACCATCGCCATTGACGTTCACTAAACGATCTGCGAGATCGATGACATCGCGGCAGGAGGGCTTCAGGTTGTCGTTATGCTCCTGAATGATGAAGAACAGGCCGGGATTGATAAAGTTGCGCGCGCCACCGGACTCGCAGACGAGGCAGGCGGTTTCCAGATCGATGTCGTCGCCGGCCATGGTTTTGAGCAGGGCGTCGAGTCCCTGTTCCAGATGGGAGCGCTTGGCGCGGAGCCAGTATACCCGATCCGCGCCGGCGCGGTACATCCGGTGCTTGTCCTTGTTGTCGTCGCCCGGCTTGTCGTGCGTGACGACATAATCGCCCTCGATGGTGCGGTAGGTCTTGGTCAGCAACT
>JBNLGU010000134.1:0-4274 GCA_050306215.1 Pontiella sp. | reverse complement strand
TGGTGTTGGTTCCTGTGGGTATCGTGAACGAGCTGCATGAACCGACCGTATTTCTCGGTGCCACGAGATCCACAGTGGAACACGATATCATCCCAACGACCTGGCGTGAAAATGGGGGCGGGGTATTCGGCGATGTTGGCCCCGTGAGCTACAAGCTTTATGTCGTGAACAGTCTGGATGGCGAAGGATTCTCCGCCGGAGGCATCCGGGGCGGCCGCCAGAAGGGCTCCAAGGCCAAGGCGGAAGACTTTTCCGTGGTGGCCCGCACCGATGTGGAAGTGGTGCCCGGCTTGACCGTGGGCGGTTCCGTGTATGCCGGCGATCAGGGACAGGATCTCGGCGTGGATGCAAACCTTATGCTGGGGGAAGCCCACCTGATGGCGCGGAAATCCGGCTTCACGCTCAATGCGCTCGTGGTGGGTTCAAAACTGGACAATGCGGATGAGCTCAACACCGTCACCGGCGAAGAAGCGGGCGAGCAGATGTTCGGCTGGTATGCCGAACTCGGCTACGATGTGCTGTCGACGTTGGATCAGGGAGAGAAACAGTTAACGCCTTTTGTTCGTGTTGAGCAGCTTAATACGCAGGAAGAAGCCGCTACGGGAACGACGGCGGATCCGGCCAGCGAGCGGGATATTGTTACGGTTGGCCTGAACTTCAAGCCGATCGACGAAGTAGTGTTCAAGCTGGAACATCAGTTCATTGAGGATGGAAACAATGATAGACTCGATCAGACAAATCTGGCGCTTGGCTACATCTTTTAAGGCCGCGCTCGTCGTAGCGATAACCATGACGACCTCGCTGTCTGCCGGGACTCTTCCCGGCGCAGACGAGGCCGCGCGCCTGTTGCTGTCCGGCACTTCGTATGAGCGGGAGACCTACCTGCTCAGCGAGGCCGAACAGGCGCAGTGCGTCAAATCAACCGGTCAGAAAACCGTTGCGGGATTGGTAACCCGCTATGTAGTGCGCAACGAGACCGGCATTGAGGGCTATGCCTATTTGGATAAGCATCGCGTGCGCACCCTGCCGGAAATACTCATGGTGGCATTGGACGCGGATGGTGTTTTGGTTGGAGTCCGGGTGTTGGATTTTCACGAACCGGCGGAATACATGGCGCGTGAGGGCTGGCTCGAGCAGTTCCGGGGAAAAACCGTCGAGGATGAGATCCGCATGAAAAAGAACATTGATGGAATTACCGGAGCCACGCTGACCTCCCGGGCGGTGACGCAATGCGCGCGCCGGGTGTTGGCGGTCCATCAGGTGTTGGAAATGCGAGCGGCTGAATGACGCGCATTGATGCATGGTTGCTGCACGTCTCCAACGGGCTGGTGGTGCTCACCGGACTGGTGTACGCATGGATGGCCTACGGCATGAAGCCCGAAGACCCGTATGCAATCGTGGGCCATCCCTGGCAACCGCATGTTCAACATGCGCATGTATGGGTGGCCCCGTTCTTTCTGCTGGTTGTTGGCCATCTCTGGAGCCGCCACATGCAGCCGCACCTTCAGCGGAATACACGCCGCCGGCGCATCAGCGGTATCGGTATGCTGTTGGCAATCCTACCGATGACCTTTTCCGGTTACGCCATACAAACCGCTGTTGAACCGGTCTGGCATACCATCTGGGTGGTTGTGCATCTCTCTACATCGTTGCTGTGGGTCGGTGGATACCTAGTCCATCTTGCCAATAAATGGATCGTAAACCGCAATTGAAAAGGACGACATCGACGACGGCCAAGCACTAATTGGATCTAAGAAAGTTGCCTTAGGTGTTCTGGTAATGCGCCGGCTCGCGGTAGGTGGCGTCCCAGTTCTTGAAGATCGGTTCGAGTCCTTTTGAGCGGAGCATGTTGCAGAAGGTCGGGATGTCGCGCTCGTCGCTGATTTCAAACTGCTCGGTCGATTCCTCCGAATCGTCGCTGTAGCCGCCGACCGTGGTTTTGCTCGCCACGCTCATCTTGGAGATGCCGACGCCGGCCAGTCCGTCGCGGACGCGGGCCGGTTCGCGGGTGGATAGTACCAGAGGGATTTCCGGCAGGCAGATCCGCATCGCAAAAATGATCTGCGCCAGCATTTTTTCATCGACCGGATGATCGGCCCGGAAGCCACCAAGCTGAGGGTTGATGCGCGGGAAGGAGATCGAAACGCCTGCCTGCCAATAGGTTTTCAGCAGGTGCTTGGCGTGGCGATAGACGCAAAGCATATCAAAGCGCGGATCGGCCAGGCCGAGCAGGGCGCCGATCCCGATGGTGCGCAGGCCGCCGCGTAAGGAGCGGTCGGCGGCATCGATCCGGTTGAAGAAATCACGCTTGTCTCCCCAGCGGTGCATCTTTTCGTAGACCACGCTGTCGTAGGTTTCCTGATAGAGGGAAATGCCCGTGCAACCCGCTTCGGCCAGTGTGCGGTATTCATGCTCCGCCATCGGAAAAACCTCGATGGTGACATTGTGAATGTATTCGGATGCGATGGCAATGCAGTCGCGCAGATAGGGGACGTCGGCCTCCGGCATGCGTTCACCGGTCAGCAGCACCAGTTCCTCCAGATGCATCTTGTTGATGGCATCCATCTCGTGGCGAAGCTGGGGCTCGTCGAGCACCGCGCGCTTGGCGCGGCGGTCGCCTGCAATTCCACAGTAGAGGCAGCCGCCATTACAGAAGTTGGAGAGATAGAGCGGAGTGTAGAGCGACATCGTCCGGCCAAAGTGGCGGCGCGTGATCGCCTGCGCCCGCTGGGCCATGGGTTCCAGAAAGTCAGCGGCCGCCGGCGAGAGCAGTGCGGCCAGGGTTGCTTCGTTCGGCGAATCGGCATGAAGTGCCCGTTCAACATCGGCTACCGTGTGCTGTTTGTTCAGCCACGGTTCGGGATTTAGCCATTCAGGGAGGTTATTCATTGGACAGATCGGTCGGATCAGTCGGATCCGCTCAGGAACGAGGTTAAAGGTGAGCTGGCAACGGCGACCTCCGAGGTCGGCATGAGGCCGGCGAGGCGGGCGGCGCGGCCGGCTTCGACGCCCATCTTGAAGGCGGCGCCCATGGCAGCCGGATTGTCGGCGGCTGCGATGGCACTGTTGACCAATACCGCATCGCAACCCATTTCCAGCGCGCAGGCCGCTTCGGACGGGGCGCGGAGTCCTGCATCGACGACAACCGGAACATTCGCGTCGCGGATGATGATCTTGATCATCTCGGCGGTGGACAGCCCCTTGCCGGTGCCGATGGCGGCGCCGAGCGGCATGACCGCCGCGCAACCAATATCTTCGAGCCGCTTGGCCAAAACCGGATCGGCGGGAATGTAGGGCAGCACGAGGAAGTCCTGTTTCACTAGTTCGATGGCGGCCTCGTAGGTTTCGATCGGATCCGGCAACAGGTGGTGCGGGTTGGGGTGGATTTCAAGCTTCACGAAGGGACTCTTGCTTAGTTCGCGTCCGAGCATGGCCGCGCGGATCGCTTCCTTGGCGTTCATGGCGCCGGAGGTGTTGGGCATGAGGCGCACGTTTTCAAGCTGGGAAAGCGGTCCGTAGAGATCGTCTTCCGCCTGGGCCTTGTTGAAGCGCCGCAATGCCACGGTCACCAGTTCCGTGCCCGACGCCTTCACGGCTTCGATCATGGCCTGCGTACTGGAAAATTTTCCTGTTCCCAGGAACAGGCGCGAGCCTAGCTCCTGATCGCCGATTCTTAAAACATCATTCATTCTAACCGCCTCCTACAAAGACGAGCATTTCGATTTCGTCGTTTTCGTTCAAAGCTGTGCTGTTCCAGTTTTCCGAAGGAACGACCTCTCCGTTGACCATGAGTGCGGTGTGGGCCTTGTTGGCGCCCAGCTCGTCGAGCAGGGCATCGATGGAGCCGTTCCCTGCATGTACGTGTTCTTCGCCGTTTACGATCAGTTTCATCTCCACCTCCAATCCGAGGTTGCGGACCCCGGTTGCACACAAAAAAAGCGCCCCGAATCCGTCTCGGAGCGCTTGATGGTCTGCAACGCTCCCTTGCGCCGGCATGATCCGGATCAGGTTCAACGGGTATAATCTCAGCACTCTCCATTGTATGAAGAGGCACCCCGGGTGACTTGTTGGGGAGGTTGCCAATCTGCAGGGATGAAGTAAAGCGGGAAGGGGGGAAAAGCGGCTCGGGAAAAAAGCACGTTTTTAAGATTGCCGCGTTTGGGCGTTTTGCTAAGGTACGCGCTCGTTTTTGGAAGACGACCCCTTCGTCTAGTGGCCTAGGACTCCAGGTTTTCATCCTGGCAACACGGGTTCGAGTCCCGTAGGGGTCGCCA
>JBNLGU010000133.1:0-4281 GCA_050306215.1 Pontiella sp. | reverse complement strand
GCTGCTGGATAATCTCTTGGAGAACTATGTTCGGGGCCTTTCCTGTTCGGACGCCGTGAAAACGCTTTTCTTCATGCTTTCCACCGTTGGTGCTTTCGGGCTCCTGCTTTCCGTTGCCGTTATGCTGGCCAAGCAGTCGCTCGCCCACGGGCACAAGCTGTTCCAGGCTCTCCCGATCTCGACCCCGTATCTGGTTATGCACGGCTTGGTCCTGGCGGGCATCTACTGGCTCTATGCGAACTACTATTGATGCGTCGGCGTCATTCCCCTGAAAGCGAAAGGACGTCGAGAAACAGTTGCAGCGTGCCGGTCATGTACTTGTCCTTGCGGAGCAGGATGTAGAGATTGCGCCGGAGTTGCAGGAACGGGGTTTTCAGTTCAACCAGCGTTCCGTTTTCGAGATCCTCCTGAACGGTCAGCCGCGAGAGGCAGCTGATGCCAAGCCCGTTCTTGACGGCGCGCTTGATGGCTTCGCTGTGACCTAGTTCATGGCGGATGGCCAGGCTGCCCGGCAGGCTTTCGGTTGCCCTTTCGAAGATGGAGCGCGTACCGGAACCGCGTTCTCGCAGTACCCATTCGGCGGAAACCAAATCCTTGGGAAGGACTTTCTTTTTTGCTGCTAGCGGATGATCCGGACGGGCGAAAACGATCAGTTCGTCCTCGCGCCAGATCTGCGTTTCAATGTTGGGATCGCTGCAAGGCCCTTCAATGAATCCAACGTCGATATCGCACGCCAGCAACGCCGCGATAATCTGTTCGGTGTTGCCCACCCGCAGGGCGATCTGCGTGCGTGGATGTTCGCGGGAAAAGCGGGCCAGAATGCCGGGCATGAGGTAGTTGCCGATGGTCGAGCTGGCTCCCGTTTTGAGTTCGCCGCCGGTTCCATCGGCATCGGTAAACATCCCCTCAATTTCGTGGGTTCGGGCAAGCAGTTCAAGCGCCTTCGGAAGCAGACGGGTTCCGTTTTCGTTGAGCACCAGTTTTTTTCCGAACCGGTCGAAGAGCCGTTCGTCCAGTTGCCGCTCCAGTTCCGCCAGCGCCATGCTGGCGGCGGACTGGGAAATCGAGACGTCTTCCGCCGCCCGGCTCACATTGCCGCGATGGGCGATGGCGCAGAAAACCTCTAGCTGGCGAAGCGTGATGTTCATGGAATTCTTATATCAGAAAAATTGATAACAGCAATAAATACGATGAATTGGATTAATTAGATATAAACACGTATGAATGACCCGTATTTTAAATGGGGTTGAAATGAATTTACCGGATAGAAGAATAGTTCCAGGGTTGCTGGTCGCCATCGCCTTGGCCGTGCTGTCCATGCTGGTCTCGAAGGTGATGCCCCAGCCGGGTGCGATCTGTCTCGCCATCCTGATCGGGATGGTGGCGGGCAACCTGATGCCGGAGGAGCATCTGCTTTCCGCAGGCTTCGATTTTGCGGACCACGCCATTCTTCCGGCGGCGATTGCGTTGATGGGTAGCGAGCTGGAGCTGCACGCCATGGGGCACTCTGGCATGGACGCGTTTCTGGTGGCGATTCCGGCCATGCTGCTGGCCATCCTACTGTCTCTACCGTTTGGCCGCCTGCTTGGTTTTTCTGGCCACACTTCGCTGATGCTTGGGATCGGCAATTCGGTCTGTGGTTCCTCGGCGGTGCTGGCGGCCGCCCCGGCGTTGAACGTCCGCAAGCACGAAGTCCCGCTGGCCATTGCGGCGGTCAATCTGATGGGAACGGTCGGTATGTTTGTGCTGCCGGGGCTCGCTACGGCGTTGAAGCTGTCGGCGGACCAGACCGCCAACCTGATCGGCGGCAGCCTGCAGGCGGTGGGGCAGGTGGCGGCCTCCGGCTTTGCGGTTTCGAGCATGGTGGGCGACCATGCTCTGGTGGTAAAAATGCTGCGCGTGTTGATGATCGGCCCGCTGGTGATGCTGCTCCATCATCTTTTCCAGACACCGGATGATGCAGGAAAACGGCGCTTGCCGCGCCTGCCCAGCTATATTCTCGGTTTTCTGTTCTTCGCCGTGCTGGCCAGCCTGTTGCCGTCCGGCCATGTGGTTCTGCTGGATATCCGGCTTACGGCCAAGGTGCTGATGGTCGTGGCGATGGTCGCCGTCGGAAGCCGCATCCGATTCCGCTCCCTGCTGGTCCACGGCCCGAAGGCGCTGCTGCTGGTGGGCGGGCTTAGCCTGATCCAGATCGGGACGGTATTACTACTGCTGGCATGGAGGCATTGAATCAATCCGTCGCTTTTGTTCACCATCCAACCCAGTAAAGAGATGGAGTTAAATATCTTTTTTACATTGAATGTTGCTGGCAGTATCTAGCAGCAACATGGGCTGTTAAATTTGGTAAGGAGAATAATGTGAAGAAGAGTGTCTTTAGTGTGGTTGCGGGAATGGTTCTCATGCTGGCCGGATGCGCCACGAAGCCGGGGTATGTGGGGCAATGGAAGTCCATTAATCTGCCTCAAGGTGCCAAGCATGACGGGGTGGAGTGCTTTTCGATGTCGATTCTGGAGCAGGGCGGCCTTTCCATTCTTGCCGAAGCCGCTGATGGGACGATCAACCAAGGGGCCAACGGCAGCTGGACGGCCAATGCGGTAGGCGGTATTGACATCGTGGTTGATAAAAACGAACAGGCCAAGGGACTGCTGCTCGATGATAATACATTGGTGATCACGGCCGACGATGAGGCAATCAAGTTTGCCCGCCAGAAATAACCGGATGATCGTTCGTTCCGAAGAAGGCTGTTGCTTTGTTCTGCAACGGCCTTTTTGCGTTTAATGGGACTCTGTGCAAAGATGGCGGATACGGGGTGCCGGTTTGACGGTCTGTAAGTCGAATGTTATCAACTCCCTTCAAGGTTTCCGCGCGGTGCGGTCAGCCGGAAAGGAAGGGTCGCGATGAATGATTCTGGAAAACTATCCCGTTCTGATTTCTTCAAGAGTGCCAGCCTAGTTGCGGGCGCTGCGGTAATGGCTGGCGGCCGGATCCAGGCCGCCGAAGAAGCCCCGCAGGCCGCAGGTGGCGTTCCGCTGCGAAAAATGGGTAAAACCGATCTGATGCTTCCGGTGGTTTCGCTGGGGACAGGCCCCGGACAGGATGTCAACGTGATCAAGTCCGCCATCGCCCAGGGCATGACCTTCATCCACACTTCAACCGAATACAAAGGCGGGGTCTCCATTCGAAACACGGCCGAGGCGATCAAGGGCCAGACGGACAAGGTGCAGATCGGGCTCAAGATTACCTGGGCCCCGGACGACGACGCGGCCATGGATGGCGCGCTTGCAGCCCTTGGCGTAGATAGCGTCGATATCGCCTTCTTCAACCTGCACAACGCCAATGATGTAAAGCAGGAAAAATACAAGGCCGGCGCCGAACGCTGGAAAAAGGCCGGTAAGTTCAAGTACATCGGTTTGACCTCTCACGGCGATGTGGACAACTGCCTGACGGCCGCGCTGGATCAGGGTTTCTACGATGCGCTCATGCCGGCTTATTCCATGGTGGATGAGGAAAGGTTCCTTCCGATCTTCGAGCGGGCGCAGAAGGAAGGCGTCGGCATTGTTCTGATGAAATCCGGCCGTGGAGTACAGGGTGTCTACGAAGATGCCGTCCCTCACTATCTGGCGACCGCTGGCATCACCACTATTAACAAGGGTGCGAATTCCTTTGCAGACGTCAAGAAGCTGGTCGATGCCGCGAAGGCGAAACCGGATGCACAGGCAGGTGTGCGGTTGCGCAGCTCGGCCAAGGTGGCCATGAGCGGCCATTGCCTGATGTGCGGTGTCTGCACGACCCGTTGTCCAAAGGGCCTGCAGGTGTCGGACGTGGTCCGCTGCTCGGACTACTACATGGAAAACGCCGAATATGTGCAGATGGCGTTTGATACCTATCGTGGACTAAGGCGGACACCGTCGCTGGCGGTTTGCGGCGATTGCACTGTTTGTGAGCGGGCATGTCCGAACGGGGTGCCGGTGGCGCACCACCTGCGCCGGGCCGAAACTGCACTGGCATAGGACCCGATCATGCTTCCACGTGTACTTCTGATTGCGGGATGGGTTCTCCCGTTTGCGGTGTTGCTGTTGTTTTTCGTCAAGGGGCAGTTCTACAACCCCGCCGTATTCACACCGCCGTCATCGAAAGTAACCGCATTGCCGATTCCCGTCTCCTTGGGAAGCTGGGTGCTGGTCGACGGGATCTTTCTTCCGGCCGACCGTATGTTCGAGAAGATCAACGGCAAGTCCGACTACTACCTGCAATACGGGGCAACGGATCTGAGTAGCG
>JBNLGU010000132.1:0-4767 GCA_050306215.1 Pontiella sp. | reverse complement strand
CCTACATAGAACATTTCGAACTGGGATTTAAAGATGATGATGGCCAATCCATTGACAAAACCCAGCATGACCGGATGCGGAACTAAACGGATAAACTTTCCGAGGCGCAGGAGCCCAAATAGTATTTGGATGACACCCATGAGAATGACCGCAGCAAACAAATAGGCGGTGGCCGCGTCCGAATCCATCCCCTTTTCATGCAGCCCCAGCATCAATGGCGCGAAGATTACAGCGACCGCACCGGTCGCCCCCGAAATCATGCCCGGTCGCCCCCCGAAAATGGCGGTGATAAGTCCCATCATGAAAGCGGCGTACAGCCCAATGACCGGATCGACTTTGGCCACAAAAGAAAAGGCTACGGCTTCTGGTACGAGCGCAAGTGCGACGGTCAACCCCGACAACAGGTCGTTCTTGATGTTTCGCGGTCGTTCAATGATCAGTTTAAAAAACCGGTTTGCCTTGCCCATGGCCTTGGCCTCTCTTTCGTTCCTAAAATGAAAAATTCCCCGTCCCAACCTTGCGGCGAACGGGGAAATCGCGCCGGACTATCCCAGACTCGTTCTCGATGGAAAGCATTAATAACGGTTTTTTGCGCCGAACTGGCGTTCCTTCGGACCCATCGCAGCAGTGAATCGGGGAAAAAAGAAGGCCAAACCATGCGGGTGCCGTTGACATCGCATCGGCGATTCATAAGAATGCTTGTTTAGTTTTGCACCCACCATCATTGGACGAAGGAGAAACACACCATGGCCGCCAAAAAAGAGACTTCCACCAACGGTTCCACCGCCCTTTCATCCGTAATCGCACAGATTCAGAAACAATACGGTGAAGGCGCCATTGTCAAGCTGGGTGACGCCAGCGTGAACCGTCACATCGAATCCATATCCACCAGCGCATTGACCCTCGACCTCGCGCTTGGAATTGGCGGATTACCCCGGGGTCGTATTGTCGAAATCTACGGACCTGAATCATCGGGTAAAACCACACTCGTTTCGCATGTGATCGCCAATGCCCAGAAGGCCGGCGGTCAGGCCGCCTTCATCGATACCGAGCATGCACTCGATCCGGGGTACGCCAAGAAGATCGGGGTCAACATCGACGATTTGCTGGTGGCCCAGCCGGATTCCGGTGAAGAGGCACTCAACATTTGCGAAGCCTTGGTCAAGAGCAACTCACTGGACGTGGTGGTGGTCGATTCCGTGGCCGCACTGGCACCTCGTGCCGAGCTGGATGGAGAAATGGGCCAATCGCATGTCGGCCTTCAGGCTCGCCTGATGTCGCAGGCCTTGCGCAAGTTGGTCTCGGCCATCAACCACTCCAGCTGCATCTGCATCTTCACGAACCAGATCCGCGAAAAGGTCGGCGTCATGTTTGGCAGCCCGGAAACTACACCGGGCGGTCGGGCGCTCAAGTTTTACTCCTCGGTCCGGTTGGACATCCGCCGCATCGGCCAGCTCAAGGATTCGTCCGGCGCAGTCTACGGCAACCGCACCCGCGTCAAGGTGGTCAAGAACAAGGTGGCCCCGCCCTTTACCGAAGCCGAGTTCGATATTCTATACGCGGAAGGGATCTCCTACACCGGATCGGTCATCGATGCCGCCATTGCAGCCGGGATCATCGACAAGAAAGGGTCGTGGCTCTCGATGGACGGCACCCAGCTGGGACAGGGCCGCGATGCCGCTGTCAGGGCGCTCAAGGAGGACAAGGCGCTCTGCGATTCGGTCATTGAACGGATCTACAAGGCCCGCGACGAAGCCGCATCCAAGTAACCCCAGCCGTTATTTTGATAGGAAAACAGGATGAACAGGATCGTTAGCTTTATTCATGAACGTCCTGTTGCACGATCGACAGTTGCGTTGCTTTCGTGCCTGCTGGTGGTGGGCGGTTGCAAGCCTGAAAAGGAACACCCGATTGAAGCCTTCAATGCTCAACGGGCTTTTGAGGAAGTAGTCGCCCTGGTCGAATATACCCCGCGCGATGCGGGAACACCCGGAGGCCGGAAGGCGGCGGAACACATCCACCAACGGTTGAAGCTGTTTGGTATCAGCGCCGAAATCGACACCTTCACCGACCGGACCCCTGCCGGCGAAAAAACGATGCACAATGTCGTTGGCCGCATTCCGGGCAGGAGCGATGAATGGATCATCGTGGGTTCGCATTTCGACACCATGCCGGGAATTGAAAACTTCCAGGGTGCCAACGATGGAGGTTCCAGTACGGGCGTATTGCTGGAGCTTGCCCGCGTGCTCGCCGACAGCAAACCCGAAACAGGAATCATCTTTGCGTTTTTCGATGGCGAGGAAGGCATCGCCCATTACATAGAAGGCGATGGTCTGCACGGCAGCCGGCACATGGCGAAACAACTGCTGACCAGTGGACAGTATAAAAAAACAAAAGCGATGATTCTGCTGGATATGGTCGGCGACAAGGATCTCCACTTTATCCTGCCGGGCAACAGCTCGCAGGCGCTAGCCAAGGTGGTGCTGGACGCCGCGCATGCCACCGGCCATCGCAAATTCTTTTCCCTGTCGAATACCTCGTTTATCACCGACGACCACGTGCCTTTCCAGCAAATCGGCATTCCCGCCATCGACCTTATCGACTTTAAGTACGGATCCAGGCCGGACAAGAACGACTACTGGCATACGGATCGGGATAACTTGGAAAACATCTCTGCGGACAGCTTGGAAGTAAGCGGAAGCGTCGTCCTCGAATCGGTCAAAACGCTCGCGGGGAAGCAAATGAACCAGTAAGACAATTGCATTTTTATTATTAATCCGTAAAGGGACTTGTCACAGGGGATCAATGCATTTATATCGATACCTCTTTTACTCAAAAACCGGAGAAAACCATGGCCGAAGAACTGAAGCATTTGATCGAACAGATCCAAAAAGAGGGCGTTGAGAAAGCCAACGAACAGGCGGAAACCATCATCTCCCAAGCCAAGGAAAAGGCTGCCAAGATCGTCGCGGAAGCCGAACAAAAAGCCCACACCATCCTGAAGAAAGCCAAGGATGAGTCCGAAGCGTTTGCCGAGCGTTCCGTCAAGACCCTGGAACAGGCCGCCCGCGACCTGCTGATCACCGTCGGCCAGGGTTGCGAAAAGGTGGCCATGGCCACGCTGGGCAAGCAGGTTGAAGGCACCCTTTCCGGCGACTTCCTTCAGAAGCTCATCCAAAACGTGATCGACCAAAGCAAGGGTTCGGGACTGAGCCTGACCGTCAGCGAAAACGACAAGACCGCGTTGGCCGCCTTCTGCGCCGAGCAGGCCAAGAAAAGCGGCAACGAGATCGAGTTGGTTTCCGATAGCGAGGTGCTAAGCGGCTTCAAGGTCTCCTTTAAGGATCAGAATGTCTATCTAGACTATACCGGCGAAGCCATCGCGGACGCCCTTGGAGCATACCTGCGACCGGAACTGGCCAAGACCGTCAGCAACATTGCCCGCGAGCAGAAGACCAACGCCTAACCGGAAAAAACGATGGCCTACTATTCACTCGTAGCCAGTTTGCCGCACCTGAAGATCGGGGATGAGCCCCCCTTCTCCACGGAGGAGTACGTCGCCCGGTGCGCGCAATGGGTTACCGAACATGAAACACGGATTTTGGAGCACATCCTCCTCGGCATGTATTCAGGCCATGGATGCTCGATCTGCAAGAAGTGGAACGACATCGAAACGCAGTTGCGCAATGCGGTGGCACGCCACCGCGGGCAGAAGCTGGGTGTGGACTACAAGGAATTCCAGCAATCGCACGATGGCTTCAGCGGCACGATCGAACAGTTGGTAACGGATGCCTACACGCGAAACGATCCGCTTGAGGTCGAGGAGGAACTCGACCGGGCGCGCTGGCAGCTGGCCGAGGAACTCATCGGGCAGGATCCCTTCAGTTTCCTGAAAGTACTGGCCTACGGCATCCAACTGAAGATTGTGGAGCGCTGGAACCGTATGGATGTGCACACCGGCAAGGAAAAACTCGAAGCTGTCATTGCGGCAAATACGGAAAAGGAAGAAACCGCGGCGCAGGAATAGCATCGCGGCCCTGTTTTTTTATTGGGATAGAGGACTGAGATTATGAGCGAAAATATCGGAAAAATCATCGGGGTAAACAGCAACCTGCTGAAGGTTGAGTTTGAAAACCCCGTTATCCAGAACGAAGTGGCCTACGCCTGCGTCGGCGACTTGAAACTGAAGGCGGAAGTCATCCGCGTTCGCGGCAACAGCGCCGAACTTCAGGTATTCGAAGATACCGTCGGCCTAAAGATAGGCGATCCGGTTCAATTCACCGGCGACCTGCTCTCCGTAGAGCTCGGGCCGGGCCTGCTGACCCAGGTCTTCGATGGACTGCAAAACCCGTTGCCCCGTCTGGCCGAGGAGTGCGGGTTCTTTCTGCAACGCGGCAAATACCTTGATGCCCTGCCCCGTGACACCAAGTGGGCCTACACCCCCAAGCTGAACGTCGGCGATGTGGTTGTAGCCGGCGACACCATCGGGACCGTTCCCGAAGGCATGTTCGAGCACCGTGTGATGGTACCCTTCAATCTTCGCGGCAAGTGGACTGTTGAAAAGGTTACGCCCGCCGGCGAATACACTGTGGAAGAAGTCGTGGCCGTCCTGAAGGACGACAAGGGCAACACACGTGAATGCAAGATCATGCAGATCTGGCCGGTCAAGATGCCGATCAAGTGCTACGCCGAACGTCTGCGCCCGACCGAATCCATGGCATCCAAGCTTCGTACAATCGATACTTTCTTCCCCGTCGCCAAGGGCGG
>JBNLGU010000131.1:0-4826 GCA_050306215.1 Pontiella sp. | reverse complement strand
ATGTTAATCATTGTGAGCCTCCTCTTTTCTGATTGAATGATTGATCAGGTAGACGAAACAGCCGCCCAAAACACCGCCTAGATGGGTCGCTGCAACGGGAGTCCCGACGGAGCCCAGGTGCAGGAATGAAAAGAGTACATGGCCGGCCAGGCATTCATAGAGACTCTTCAGCAGGATCAGTCCAAGGCAGATCCATCCGGTTTTCCGCAATACATCATCCTGCTCCTTCACCAGTTCCAGTCCGCTGATGGCCATCAAACCATGCGCAATTCCCGATAGGCCGCAAAGTCCGCCCTGCAACCGGCACGAGAAAAGGGCGGCAAGAAGGCTGCCCGCAGCACAACCGGCCACCCAGCCCAGACGCCGAAGCATCGATGTTTCGTGCAGTCCGAGGTAGAGAAAGATGAAGGCCCCGGCATCCAATAGCAGGTGGTAGAGGCTGGCATGGACCCATGGAAAGGTGACGGTTCGCCACCATTCGCCGTCCGCTACCCGCGCGGGAAGAAAGATCAGCGCTTCACAGGCGTGGCCAGCCAGCAGGGTTGCGTTGGCCGCCAGCAGAGAGGCGACAAACACGATCATTTCCACTGGCATGGTCTTCAGTTGGTTTGTGAGGCGCTGCATGATGTCATCCCTCGGTTATGCCGCAAGCCGGCTCCGACGCTTGTTCAGCCAGGCGATGAAGCCGATGAACAGAGGGCCGACGGGACCCGTGCCGATACCCGGCGATGATTGGTGGTTGAACGTGCTTCCATTGTCGACGCGATATGACCGTGCCGGTTGGGCCGCGCGTTGCTGCTGGGCGGCACGTTCGCGGTGCACGCGCTCGTGGTTCCGACGCTGGATTCCTTCGTGCTCCAGTTCTTCGTCGTTCAGCACAATCATGGAGGTGTAATCGGTTACCAGTGAATATTCCGTTCCAAGGTCTACAATCTTCCGGCGGAGGGCTTCCTTTTCACCTTCATCGCGGATGGTTTGCATCGTGTCTTCGATTGAAGCGAGGGCCCAGAGACGTTCGATCTCAGGATTGTCCGTATCGACTTCCGGAAGCGTTGCCGTGCAATTCCAATATTGCTGCGCACCGGAAATCTTTGCACCCAGCCGGAGGTTGACTTCCCCGGACCCATGGTAGCGGCCGAATACAATCAGTTGCTGTCCCATGAACAGGTTTCCGGGTTTTTCAGGGGTGAGGCCGTAGACTTTTTCGCCGCTGAACCGGAGATCCACATCATGCATGCATTGGTGCAGCACCTTGATCTTGGCCTGAAGCAACCGGCCGACAATATCGTCCGATTCGGAAATGTTCATGGCAAAGCCGCCGGAGTCCTGTGCGAGGCGTTCCATGAGCGGTTGGTTGGCGCTGTTGCCCATTACGAACGTGAACAGGCGGATGTCGTACTGGTTCAGCAGTTCGAGAAATGCGCGATGTTCGGTCGGTCCCACGTTGCAGACCCCATCGGTCACGAGAATGATTCCGGAAGTCCGGTCATCGTCTAGGCCTTGGTAGGCCTTCTTCAGCCCGGCAAAAAGCGCCGTGCCTCCGCCGGCCTGTATCTGCTGAACTTGTGCAATCCACCGTTGCACATTGTCCGGGGTGGCCTGGACATAGTCGTGGGTCAGCTCATGCGCCTTGTCGTTGAAGGTAATCAACTTGAACCGGTCGTTTGGCGACATCTTCCCAAGGACCTGCTCAACGCCCTTGGCCAGCGACTGTATCTTGCCGCCGGACATGCTACCCGAAATATCCAGCAGGAATATCCAGTCGGAACCTTCCTGTATCGGTTGCAGCGAGGCTGCCGGCGTCACGATCGCCATGAAGGTTCCCGGTTCCTGCGGCGATGCCCGGTAGGGCACAATCTCCACGCGCGCCGGCACGGTATCGTCGAGGCGATAGTAGAAGACAATGTCGCGCGAGAGTGTCGCCCCGCCCTCGGCCTGTTCCAGATTGACCTGGTACTGGTCGTTCGTCTGGACAATACGCGCCACCTGGTCGTAGCCGGGAACACGCACGTCCGCCACCGGGAACGCTGATTTTAGAGTCAAGTTGAAGCTAAACGCTTCATGCACCAGATCATCGGTTTCCCAGAACGCGATCCGCTCGTCGTCGACCCCGCCTTCTACCAGCGGATAGACATAGCGGCCTACATTGAGGTCAATCTCCACCGGCTGGTAATAGACGATACGTACCCTCGTATCCTCTCCGGCGCGCACCCGGCCAATGCTGATTTCGAAGGTTTTGAAATCATCCTTTTCCGCGAGTGCGGTATCGTTTCCCTTGGCCACCTGGTCTTCGTAGATTTCGCGGGCCTTTTCCTTTTCGACCACTTCGCCGATCACTTCCTTCCCGTCGATCCACAGACTGATTTCCGACAGGCTGGCCTGTTTCGGCACCGGAAAGGAATAGATGGCTTCATAATCGGCATCGGCATTGTTGCCGAACACCTGGTCCACTACGGTCTGGGCGAAACCGTTGTTGATCACGACCTCCACATGATGCGATTTTATGAACGCTCCAGCGTTGCCGGAGCCGATTGGTTTAATAAGTCCGGCGCCATGGGCCCACGTGCCCGCTGACAGAATGGCTGCGCAAAGCAGGCCGGATAATCTGTTGTTGGTTGTCATAGCGAATCTCCTGTTGAGTGTTGGGTTTCGGGTTTCGTTTCCGGCGGATGATCAAACCGCCCATTCTCGAGAAAATGCAGGGTCTGTGAGATCACCCTGCGGTTCCACATCATGCAGGCGTGCGTAACGTGGAGTTGCAGGTAGTCGGAATAGGCCCTTGGCTTGACGCGTGCCAGGGAAACCTTTCCATCGTCCGGGCCGGGAATCAGCATGGAGAGAATCGGGTTGATCGAGCGGTCGCCCGCTATGATTCCCAATTCAAACACCGGAGGTTTAAGCCGGAGCGGGAGGCTATTCGTTCCGGTGCCCAGCTGATTCCCGGCCGGACCGTTAATCCATTTATACAGAAAGATTCTTCCCAACTTGTCGGGCACTTCGCTGCCGCGACTTGGCGGGGCCAGCATGACTACGCGGCCGAGGTTGCTCAGTTCATGGTCCTGCAGGTATTGGCGCAGGATAATTCCGCCCATGGAGTGGGTGACGAAATGAACGGTCGCCTTGTTCTCAATCCGGGGTTCGAGCGTGTCGAAAACTCCCTTCGCCAATACTTCAACAGGCGCCGAGGTGGATGGGTAGTCCACATTGATTACTTCATATCCCTCTGCACACAACGACTTGGCCATCTTGTCCATGGACTTGTCGGAGCGGACCAATCCATGAATCAACACGACGGTTTCGGTAGGACTTGCTGTCCCTGCCGTCCGCGGTGCGTTCGGTGAACGCGCCTTGCCCAAAGCGAGAGAAACCAGAATGAGCGTTATAATGACAACGATGACTTTCATGCGATTTCCACCATTTTCTGAATGGAACGAAGGTCGAGCTTGCCGGTGCCGAGCACGGGCAACTCGGGGACATGGAAAAAGTTGGCCATGCGCGGAATCCAGAGGTTTGGCAGTCCGATGGCACGTAGCGCGGCCACGAGTGCAGCGGGATCGCCGGCTTTCTCCGTATAGCAAACGGCAAGTTGTTCTCCTTTTGTTTCATCTGCGATGCTGACCACCGCCACGCAGGGCAGGTCACTTCCGGAGGCTTGCTGCAGGGCATCTTCCACGGCGCCATGCGGGACCATTTCGCCGGCGATTTTGCTGAAGCGCGAGATGCGGCCGGTGATGTAGACATACCCGTGTGTGTCCATGCGGGCAATATCGCCGGTGTTGTACCAACCCTCCTGCAGCACCTCGGCCGTTTTTTCCGGCTGTCCAAGATATCCCTGCATGACGTTGGGGCCTTTGATAAGCATGAGGCCTTCCTCGCCGTCGGGCAGGGTTTTCCGGGTGTCGGGGTCAACGATGCGAACGGCAATACCGGGCAGCGGCTGTCCAGCACTGCCTGTGCGATAACTGTTGGCCACGCTTAACAGCGCCACCGGAGCCAGCTCGGTGCATCCGTATCCTTCCATCGGCCGGGTAGCGAATGTCTCTTCAAAGCGATCGGCCAACTCGGGACGGAGCTTTTCGCCGCCGGTGATGATTTGTTTAAGGCTCGCGAAGTCCTGCGGCTTCGCTTTTCGCATATAGCCCTGCAGGAAGGTGGGGGTGGCGAGCAACGCAGTCAGCTGTTCTTCGCGAATCAGGCGGATGACGCGGTCGGTCTGCAACGGATTGGGGTGATATACCACTCGGATGTTTTTAAGCAGGGGCCACCACAGTAGACCCAGGTAGCCGAAGGCGTGGAACAGCGGGAGGATAGCGCAGATAGAATCGTTATGACTGAAATGTTGGACCGCCTGGGTGGCTTCGACATTGGACAGAATGTTGGCGTGACTCAGCACAACGCCTTTCGGAGCGCCGGTGGTGCCGGAAGAAAAAATGATTGTCGCAGGATCGGATGGCTGCGGTTCGCATCCGCCTGCCAGATGCTGCGGCGAGGCAAACAGCGCGGCGCGCACGGCCCGGAAGCGCTCGATATGGCCGAGGTGCTTCAACTGATCTTCGATGTAGAGCCAGCGTACCGGAAGATCCGGTTGCTTCGTTTTCTGCACAAAGCGGCGCGAGGTAATGACATATTTGATACGCGACTGTTGAACGGCGGATTTAAGCGCATCGGCAGATGCCGTCCAGTTGAGGTTTACACTGGTATTGCCGGACAGCGTCACTGCCAGATTGGAGATGACCCCGCCGAGCGATGTCGGCATGTAGATACCGATGTTTTTCTGGTTGGCGGTATTGGGCTTTATGCGGTTGGCGAGGGCGATGCTTCCGATC
>JBNLGU010000130.1:0-4826 GCA_050306215.1 Pontiella sp. | reverse complement strand
CCAGGTAAAGATGCCGGTATCGCGATAGGTACTGATAATTCCGTCCAGGGAAAGGCAAAGCAGGGTGAGCAGCAGTGACTGGATCATCGCTTGGATACCATAGCGCTTTCCCCACAGGTCGGTACCAATCAGGGAGAGCTTGCCATAGAGGGCAATAATCAGCGTTATGGGAAGCCCAACCGGGGAGAACCAGCTAGGCCCACCATCGAAGGCATCAAAGAACCACAGCATGGCCAGGACGGAAGCCGTGATCCATCCCAGGGTAAGAATTCTGGTGTCGCCAAGAATAATGATTCCCGTGCAGGCCGAAAAAAGGGCACCCAGGGTCGTGAGGGTATACCGGCTCCAAAGCAGGGATCCCTCCACCCTCGGGGCAACTACCAGAATGATCATGAAGGCAACGGTCAGTATGATCAATAGCGGCAACAGGGCGAGGAACCGCCTGGTCCGCTTTTTTTCCGCCGGAAGTTCCCGCTGAACCGGCCACAACGATGAATGTTCAGGCTCTTCTTCGTACCGATGGATCGGCACGTTGCAGAGTGGACAGGTTGTCCGTTCCGCTTCAACTTCCACACTTTGAACAATATGCCACGGTTACTCCTTCTCATTGGTTTCAATGCGTATGGCGAGTCCGGCCCTGCGCAAGCGGCTGAAAAAGAGACGTTCCACATCTTTGTAGAGCGCCTGTGTGCCCACGGTGATCGTGGTCCATTCTCCATAGCTGATGATGCCGACATTCGCTTTGGTGATCGGGTTGGGATTCGGGATGAAATCAAACCGTTCAATAGCCCCCCGGGCTTCCTCCGGCAACCGAACCAATCCCAGATTGGTCATTACACCCGAATGTTTCCGGGTCGCAATATAGCGATAGATAATCCTGTTAAAGGGTGCTTTCACCATCAGGGGCAACCATTTTACCGCAGGCAGGGTGCCGACGTCCACCATCTGGCGAATCTGCTGGTTGATGTATTTTTCATTCACCTCCACCTGCATGTAATGGTGCACCGTATCGAGGATTTCCCGAAAAGAAAATACCCCCAGTCGCAGGTCGATTCCCGGCAGCACGGTAAGAAAAAAATTGCGTAATGTTTTGGAGGGATACATGGCCCGCAGGTTGACCGGCACCATGACGCGGAGCGGCAGCAGTCGGGATCGACGCGGATTGTTTGCATGCAGTTCCTGCAGGGATGCAAGCCAGGTGGCAACGAGATATTCGGTAATGGTCACACCGTTCTCTTTGGCCAGGTTTTTCAAGGCCATGCAGGGCAGCCGGGCCGTAATGGTGCGCCCGCTGTCGATCGTGAGGGGATTGGGAAGGTGGTAGGCCCCCAGGGATCGCCTAGGCGGAGGGATATCCGCGTTGTAGTACTTGAGGTATCCATCCTCCCACTCTTCCGGGGACGGCGGATCGGCCGGATCAATCAGCGAAGTGAATGGCGTTTCACTCTGAAGGTAGTGCTGGAGCAGCAGCAACAGGAATTCCATGGCTCCGGTGCCATCGCTCAGTACGTGGGCGCATTCGAGGGCGATACGCTTCCGAAAGTAGAGTACCCGGAACTGAAACGTTCGATCACGGCCTAAATGCATGGGCCGGCAGGGAGCATACCGTTCCTCCTGAATCAGCGGCGTATGCCGGACTTCCTGAAAGTAGTTCCAGAAAAGGCCCGCCCGCAGCCTGACCTTAAACCCGGGAAATCGCTCGATGGTTTGATCCAGCGCCTGCTGGAGCCGGTCTGGAACAACTGCTTCATTCAGAGTGGCGGACAGGCGAAATACCGTCGATGACCGGTTGGTGACAATGGCAGGAAAAATCTTGGCCGCACTGTCGATGCGGTACCACGTCTTTTTTCTGTAAGCGATTATTCCCATCATGCAGTTCCGGATTTGCATATGTATATATATCGAATCGCCCGGCCGCCACAATGATGGTCACCGATTATATCCGCACACATGCCTGAACGGGGATCGAAACAGGCACAATGCGATAATAGAAAGGCCCTCATGAACTGCCGCTAGGCGGTAACGACCGAAGGGAGTGGTTACAGATCCCCAAGAAACCATCCGTTGCCGCGATGCTCATGATCGTGCTGATCAGGCTCTATTCTTCGGACGGTCCTGGGATCGACCCCGCGTCTCAATACTTAAATCCGAGGGCCAACCCGTTTTCCGTATTCCAGAGAAACAGCTCGTCCTCGGCGCGGGTTAAGGCGAAGTAGAAGAGGCGGCGCTCTTCGGCATCGCCCGATTCCTCGATCGACTTCTTGCTCGGGAACATGCCCTCGTTGACGAAGAGGATGAACACCGCCTTCCACTCCAACCCCTTGGCCTAGTGGACCCTGCTCAGGCGCAGGGAATCGCGGTATTCCTCATCGGATGGCGCACCGCCGCTTTCGGCGTCGAGGTTGGTGAGCAAGGCGATTTCGGAGTGGAATGCTTCGGTGGAGTCGACCTTGACGGCCCGTCAAGGCCTTCGGCACGGAACTTGTGGTTGTCGAAGTTCTCGACCATGCATTCCTTGTAGAAGGCCTTAAGATCATTTCGCCGGGATCGATTTGCAGGGCCTCCTCGCGATAGGCCAGAAAGACGGGTATGATCTGCTCCCACCCGTCGCGCGCTGCGACGGGAAATGCGGCGAGTAGTTCTTCGTGCGTCTCCGGGCGTTGCAGGTTTACCCGCCCGCCGATTTTTTTGAAAATCTTCTGCACCGTCTTGGCGCCCACCTTGGGCAGCATTTCCTGCAGACGGCCGAAGGCCAATCCGTTGGATGAATTGACCAGCAGTTGGAGCACGATCAGCAAAAAACATTAGGGGCTTCCATCCGTGTCGAAATAGTCAACGCGAAGCGCCTCTTTATTTTGGGAGTACCATGCGGTCCACTCATCCAGGGTATCAAATGACTCGCCAGTCATGACCTCAAGATCCCAAAGGATATTCCCACGCTCCTCCCCATTCGACGAAGAGGCCATGTCATGCATTAGCTCGAAGGCAATATAGGGATGAAAGTCCGAAAGCTCTTCAGCAATGCGAACATTCTGGGTTTTATCGGATTCAGAAATCTTATTCAGTAACTTAAGCTTGGCTTGGTCGTTCGGAAGATTGCCCAGACATGCCCAAAAACTTTCGGTTGCTTCTCGGGCAAGATCACTTTCAGCATCCCACATCATGTCAGCCAAGTCGTAAACGGCTTCAATCCCGATCCAATCCAATGTTTCGTAAACTTGCCAACGGACAGCAGCATTGGTGCTGGAAATCAATTTTCTGGCTTCAGCAAGCGCAGCAGCGAAGTCGCCATCGTCTAGACAGCTTGTCATATCTGCACAGAGGTCCATCGCCTCTTTGAGATTGGCCAACTCTTGCTCTGAGAGCACATGCGTCCCTCCCTCCGACATTTCCCGGCGGGTCTTTATTTTATCTCGAAACGCCGCCTTGGCCACTTGTTTATTTGCAACATCATGCCTCGACTGCGCGTCCATATCCGGCTGATGAAAGGGTGGTGATTGCAAAGAATACCGGTTCTCCCCAGATTCCGGGAGTCTTTCCATAGTTGATTGGGAGGGAGGTTCAGAGGGGTAACTATTTTTCCGACTCGAAAGCATTAAGGCAATCGCCGCCCCTCCCAGAATCAACAGAACCACCATTCCAACCTGGAACCTTCGTATTCGCATACAGACCTTTCGAATAAAAAAGAGGGTTGGAATAATCCAACCCTTCCACAAACACGGAATAAATCGATTACTCTCCGCCCGTAGTCCAGCCCCAGTTGAAATCGACTTCGCTAACCTTTGACTTGGCCGCAACCACCTGCTCCATGAAGATTTGTGCATCTTCTGCCGCATTAATTTTCTCGGTCAGCTTCCTGTTCTGCCTAATGACGACTGAACGAATATATCCTCCAAAGGACTCACCGGCCAGAACCTGTCCGGTTCCCTTCGCGGTAATCCGGAAGTTGCTCGTGTGTGTTGCGTAGTATGAGGTTAAGGTGTATTTTCCGAGAGTGGATCCCCAAATATTCAGGTCTCCTTGGAAGATATCGAACCAGATCTCGGCAATACCGGATTCCCTAGCGCCCGAGTCTTCTTCGCTGAAGGCATTGGCATAGGTGTAGATCTCCACTAGGCACTCATCCTGCAAGTACGAACCTTTCTCATACCCGATAAAGGTTGCATTTCCAGAACGCTCCTCAAACACCAAGAACCCGCGGAGGGAGCCCGGTCCGATTATGTACCTTTCTTTGCTGTTCACGTCCACGGTTTTGCCGTGAACCCTGACATCGAATACCTGATAAGATAGCGGCGCCGCGAGCGAAACACCGGCGATAGCTGCAATAACCAAACTAGCCAACCATTTTTTCATTCCAAAATTCTCCTATTCCTGACTGACCAAAGATTCGCCAGAATGCCCCTAGCAATCCTGAATGAACGCTTCCCTGAAGTTCAAAAGTTAACCGTACCCTTGAAAATATCAACCCAAATACATTAAAAACCCAACATTCGCCTCATTTCAGAGGCGTATCTGTGACTTATAGATCCTCCCCGCTGCTTGGGTATTTGGAGGTTTTCCGCCTTTCATGTTTACTGCCCCCTTTTCTGGTCTGAATTTTCTACATCCACGTAGGCCTTATGTTGATTATTCAACCCTGCCCCCACTCTCTCCTGATTCGAAAACGATGTGCGGCGAAGCCGCTTTGGAGTGTGCGCGACGTTGTCGCCGCTTTCGATGCAAAACAGGTCCTGACTGCGAATGATCAGCCACGAGCCCCAATAACCAATAACGATTCACCATTAACGACCGCTAGGCGGAAACGACCGAAGGGAGTGGTTCAAGAT
>JBNLGU010000129.1:0-4856 GCA_050306215.1 Pontiella sp. | reverse complement strand
GATGCGGTATTCCGCACCGCGGAAGCGTCGGGTTACCGTGTATTCCTTCCAGTCCGACGGAATGCAGGGATCGACCAGCAATCCGTTGTAGTCGGGATGGATGCCTAGAATGTACTGCGAAATCGTGACCCAGTTCCAAGCCGCCGTCCCGGTCAGCCAGGAGTTCTTGGCTTCGCCCGGCTTGAAGGCGTCCTTGCCGGCGATCATCTGCGAATAGACATAGGGCTCCATCCGGTGCAGTCCGGAAATCTCCTCGCGGTAGGCCGGCGCGATGCGCTTCCAGTAGTCGAACGCCTTGTCGCCGCGGCCGATCCGGGTTTCACCGATGATCACCCACGGGTTGTTGTGGCAGAAAATGCCGGCATTTTCCTTATAGCCCGGCGGATAGCTGGAGATTTCACCGTATTCGATCACATATTTCGTGAAGGCCGGATTGTTCAGCACGATGCCGTGCTCGCAGGCAAGGCGTTCCTCCACGGAATCGAGCGCCATTTCGCACAGGCCCTCGTCCTTGCCGATTTCGGCCATAGTGCAGAACCCCTGCGATTCGATGAAGATCTGGCCTTCTTCGTTTTCCTTGCTGCCGACCTTTTTGCCGTAGTAGTCGTAGGCGCGCAGAAACCATTCGCCGTCCCAGCCATGCTGCTTGACGGATTCGACCATGGCGTCGACATGCTTCTGCGCTTCTGCGGCCTCGGCGTCGAGTCCCCGCAGCTTGCAGAGGCGGACGTATTCGTTGCCGTAGAGCACGAACTGCCCGGCAATCATCAGGGACTCGGCGGTGCGGCCCTTCTTGTTGCCGGTGGTCTGGTACGATTCGTTCGGCTCGTTGGAGAAGCAGTTAAGGTTCAGGCAGTCGTTCCAGTCGGCGCGCCCGATCAGCGGCAGGCCGTGCGGACCGAGGTTGTTGACGGTGAAGCCGAAGGAACGGGTCAGGTGCACGAACAGGCTGGTCGCCTTGCTCTCGTCGTTGTCGTACGGCACGGACTCGTCGAGAATGCTCCAGTCGCCGGTTTCCTTGATGTAGGCCGAAACCGAAAGGATCATCCAGAGCGGATCGTCGTTGAAGTCGCTGCCGAGGTCGGCGTTTCCGCGCTTGGTGAGCGGCTGGTACTGGTGGTAGGAGGAACCGTCCTCGAACTGCGTGGCGGCGATGTCGAGAATACGCTGCTTCGCCCGCTCCGGCACCTGGTGCACAAAGCCGACCAGGTCCTGGTTGGAGTCGCGGAATCCCATGCCGCGGCCGATCCCCGATTCGAAGAAGGAGGCGCTGCGCGACATGTTGAACGTCACCATGCACTGGTACTGGTTCCAGATGTTGACCATGCGGTCGAGCTTTTCATCGCCGCTGTCCACCTGGTAGGTACCGAGCAGGTTTTCCCAATAGGCGGCCAGATCGGCCAAAGCGGCGTCCACCTTTTCAACCGTGTCGAACTGCGCAATTAGCGCATTGGCCTTGGTTTTGTTGATGACGCCCTTGGATTCCCATTTTTCATCCTGGGCGTTTTCAACGTAGCCCAGCACGAACACCAGCTCGCGCTTTTCGCCCGGCGCCAGTTCGAGCTCGAAATAGTGCGAAGCGACCGGCGACCAGCCGTGCGCGACGGAATTACGCGGCGCGCCTTCCATCACGGTCTGCGGCTTGTCGAATCCGTTGTAAAGCCCCTTGAACGATTCGCGGTCGGTGTCGAAACCCTGGATCGGCGCGTTGGCCGAGAAAAAAGCATAGTGGTCGCGGCGTTCCTTGTATTCGGTCTTGTGGTAGAGCACAGAGCCGTCGATTTCGACCTCGCCGATCGACAGATTGCGCTGGAAGTTTTCCATGTCGGTCTGTGCGTTCCACAGGCACCACTCCACCAGCGAGAACAGCTTCAGGCTTTTGGATGCGCCGGAGTTGTTTTCGATCACCAGCTTGTGCACCTCGGCATTGACGCCGCGCGGCACGAAGCAGGTCAGTTCGGATTTCACCCCGTTCTTTTCACCGATGAATTTGGAATAGCTCAAACCGTGACGGCATTCATAGGAATCGAGTTCCGTCTGCGTTGGCTTCCAGCCCGGATTCCAGACCGTGTCGCCGTCCTTGATATAGTAGTAGCGCCCGCCCGTATCGATCGGCACGTTGTTGTAGCGGTAGCGGGTCAGGCGGCGGAACTTGGCATCCTTGTAGAAGCAATAGCCCCCGGCCGTGTTCGAAACCAGCCCGAAGAATTCCTCGTTGCCCAGATAGTTGATCCACGGATACGGCGTCATCGGATCCGTTATCACATATTCCCGGCTCTTGTCGTCAAAATGTCCGTATTGACCGCCGATCAAACGGTCTGTGTCGGACTTCGCTTTTTCAAATTCAACACACGTATTCATGTAATCCTTAAATTCATTGATGCATTTTCAGTACATATCTCCTTGCGCCTACTGCCAACAGGCGGACGTCAATGGATACATGCCTCCGCGCTCGCCGAAACCGGCGGCAACCATGCAAAACAAACATAAGTCTATTTTTAAAATCATAAATGGATTTCAGACCCGCATCCCGTGTTACCGTAACATGACGTCCAGAAGCTGAATTTGTTGATCTTCGACAGCTCGCTTGCATTATGGGTTAAATGCAGCGGGTCATGGGAACGGGACCGACCCAACTAGTCATTACGAACCAGAGAGCATCATGAAAAAACGCTTTGTTTCAGTTGTTTTTGCCGGGATTTCATTGGCCGCGCACGCCGCCAATCCGTTCCTTCCCGGCTGGGAGTACATTCCCGACGGCGAACCGTACGTCTTCGGCGACCGCGTCTACCTGTATGGCTCGCACGACAACGCCGGCGGCGACGCGTTTTGCGACTACCAGTTGCGGGTCTGGTCGGCTCCGCTCGACGACCTGAACAACTGGCAGGACCACGGGATCATTTTCAGCACCCGCACGGTAGAGGGCCATACGGACGATATCGACTGGTCGGACAACCAGTTCTACGCCCCCGATGTGGCGGAAAAGGACGGGAAATACTATCTCTTTGCGCAGATCGTCGGCGCTCCCTGCGCCGTCGCGGTCAGCGACGATCCCGCCGGCCCGTTCAAGCTGATCTCCCAGATCAAATCTCCGGCAGGTGCCCCCCAGGACTTCGCCGGATGGAAGCAGTATTTCGATCCGGGCGTCTTGGTGGACGACGACGGCAAGGTCTACATCTACTGGGGCTTCGGGCAATCGGCCATGGCACAGCTCAACCCGAAGAACATGACCGAGATCCTGCAGGGAACCTACCAGGAGAACATTATCCCGAAGGAGAATCCCTTCCACTTCTTCGAAGCCTGCTCCCCCCGCAAGATCAACGGCACCTACTACCTGATCTTTGCCGGCGGGTCAAACCTGGCCTACGCCACCAGCAAGTCACCGACCGGCCCGTTCAAGTGGGGCGGAACGATCGTGCGCAACGAAGGCGACAACCCAGGTGGCAACATCCACGGCTCGCTGGCCAACCTCAACGGCCAGTGGTACATTTTCTACCATCGGCAGACGCACAACAACAACTTTTCCCGCCGCGCCTGCGCCGAGCGCGTAACAATCAAGAAGAATGGGAGCATCCCGGAAGTTGAGCAGACATCCCTGGGCTTCCAGGACAGCCTTGATCCTTATAAGCGGACCGATGCCGACATTACCTGCGTGCTCCGGGGCGGAAATTCCGTCACCGAAATCGACCGGGGAACCCGTCCGGTCATCGACAACCGCAACGGCTGCGTCATCGGTTTCAAATACTTTGACTTCGGCAAGCCCCGCCCCGGCCAGAAGACCGTTTTTGCCGTCGACCTCCGCGACGGCGAGTGTGCGGGCAACATGGAAGTCTGGATTGGCGATCCCGCCAAGAAGGGCAAGAAGCTAGGAACTGTGGAGATCGCAAAGACCAACGGCGAAGGCCAACCTTGGCGACGGATCACCCTTCCCGTTCCCAACGTGGGCGGGCGACAGGCCGTGTATTTCAAGTTTGCGGACGGTGAAGACGGCAAGGTGATTGCGGAAATACTTTCGTTCGAATTCATCCGCAGTGCGACTTCTAAATAATTTGGATAGATATTAGGATTATGCTTCGTCGGTGCCTTCATTGCCCGGGGAGCCTGAACAGCTAACAACAGAAAGAAAGAACCATGAAATTTACAGACGGCCTTTGGCTCCACCAACCCGGTGTAACCGCCCACTACGCGGCACAAGCGTATGAAGCAACCCGCAACGGCGACGACCTCGTCGTTTACGCGACAACATCGATCATCAAGCATCGCGGCCAAACCCTGGGCGGTCCGCTCTATACCGTCCGGTTGAGCGCCGTGCAGCCCGGCATCATCAAGGTGCGCATCGAGCATCTCTCGGGCAAGCTGGACCGCATGCCGAAGATCCCACTCCAGCCCCTCACCGCCATGTCTCCGGAAATCGTGATCGGGGAATCGGAAGCCACTATTTCGTCCGGCAACATGACCGCGCGCGTCAAACTGAAAACCGACGAATGGGATCTGCGGTTCGAATCCAACGGCCGCCTGCTGACCCGCAGCGGCTGGCGCAACATGGGCTGCGCAAAGGTCCAGGGCGGCGAAAAGTACATGTTTGAGCAGCTGGCCCTCAGCGTGGGTGAATGTGCGTACGGTTTGGGCGAACGCTTCACCGCCTTCGTCAAGAATGGACAGGTGATTGAAAACACGAACAAGGACGGCGGCACCAGTAGCGATCAGGCCTACAAGTCAGTACCGTTCTACCTGACCAACCGCGGCTACGGCGTACTCGTGAACGAAACGGGCCCCGTCTCCTTCGAGATGGCGTCGGAAAAGATCAACCGGGCGCAGTTCAGCATCGCCGGCGAAAGCCTCGAATATTTCGTCAT
>JBNLGU010000128.1:0-5170 GCA_050306215.1 Pontiella sp. | reverse complement strand
GCAGTATTCCGGGCTGGGCATTTACAGCAAGAAGGGACAGATTTGTTTCATTGATGTCGTGCGTGGAAAAAACAATTCCAGTACCGTTGTGCTTTTGGTGGAAAAAGGGAAGTAAGGCAGGGTTTTTAGCAATCAGGAAAGGTCTCCATGAAGAACAAGATACTTTTGGCGTTGGCGTTTTTGATCGGCATTCTGGCGTTTGTGCTGAATGCAAAATACCTCAAGAATGAGCGCGACAGGCTGTATGCGGGAGCCACAAAGATTACGGTTTTGGCCGCCGCGCGCGATCTGCCGGCAGGTACCGTGCTGAAGGTCCAGGGCGACAAACCCGATGTTGGAACGAAAGAAGAATACAAAAGCGCGGTTGGCGACAATGTGATGATGCCGGAGGACTGGAAGCGGTTGGAGGGCAAAAAGCTGAAGTATTCCCTCAAGCGGAAGGAGCCGATCTGGTGGTCGCATGTCGATATGCCGCGCGATGCCGGCGAAGGCCTCTCGCAGGAAATCAACCATGAGCCCATGAAGCATCCAAAGGGCTTCCGCGCGCTCTCCATTCCGATTTCGGGTGCGGCGGCGGTCAGTGGCATGGTCAAGCCCGGCGATTATGTTGATGTTCTCGGCACCTTCACCATGCCCTCCAAGACCAATCCCCAGCTGACGGAGAATGTCACGACCACGCTGTTTCCCAAGGTCAAGGTACTGGCGGTTGGAACCCGGCTGGGCACGGACAGCAATATTGGTCCAACGCGCGGCGGATCCAGCACCATCACCTTTGAAGTGGAACCGGATGTGGCGGAAGTCCTCGTCTTTGCCCAGCACACCGGACAGCTCTACCTTTCGCTGCGCCATCCGCGCAATACCGACACCACCATCCCGCTTTCCCGGGTCAATTTCGACACCATTGAAAGCCTGATTCCGGAGATCAACGCCAGTCGCACCTACGACAACTAACCACCGGTTCCCATTATGTTTCAGATTGACATCATCCATCCATCCCGTGGACTCCAACCCATGGAGGCTCCCTTTGGCGTCTACATGATCGGTTCCGATGCGTCGAACCGCATCGTGCTGGATGATGGCAGTGTGGAGGAGGCGCATGCCGTGCTCACCCTGATGGAGGACGAGTCCTATATCGAGGACCTGATGGGAGCGGGCGTGTTTGTTGAAGCGGAGCGCATCGGCGTGCGCAAACGCGTGTTTCCCGGCGCGCCGATCCAGATCGGCAACTATACCCTGCGCATCCGTTCCGACGAGGCGGAAACCTCCGGCGAGCCAGCGGAGAAACAGCCCGACATCTTCAAGCCGAAGCCCGCAAGCCAGAGCGTTTCGGCCATCCAGGCCATCAAGCAGCAGATCCACGCCGAGCTAGTTCAGCGCCTGGACCTGAAGCGCCTTAGCATGAGCAAGCTGCAAGACGACGAACTGCAGGACAAGATCAGGAAGACGCTGGCCGGCGTGATTGATGAAGTTCGTACCCGTTTGCCCGCCGGCATCAAGCCGGACCGGCTGGCGAAGGAAATCTTCGACGAAGCCGTCGGGCTCGGCCCGTTGGAGGATCTGCTCGAGGACGATTCCATAACGGAAATCATGGTGAACGGACCCGGGCGGGTTTATATCGAACGCGCCGGCAAGCTGATCCTGACTGACTGCACCTTCATCAACGACGCCTCCGTCCATGCCGTGATCGACCGTATTGTTTCCCCGATCGGCCGGCGCATCGACGAAAGCCAGCCCTATGTGGACGCCCGTCTTGCCGACGGATCGCGCGTGAACGCCGTGATCCATCCGCTGTCGCTGATTGGCCCCTGCATTACCATTCGAAAGTTTTCCAAGGATCCGTTCAAGGTTCAGGACCTGATCAATTTCGGAACGATGACGGCGGAGATTGCCGACTTCCTGCGGGTGTGCGTTCGCCTGCGCAAGAACATCATTGTGTCGGGCGGTACGGGTTCCGGCAAAACAACCCTTTTGAACGTGCTCTCCAGCTATTTGCCGCATGACGAACGCATTCTGACCATCGAGGATGCGGCCGAGCTGCGTTTGACGCAGGACCATTTGATCCGCCTTGAAGCGAGGCCGGCCAACATCGAGGGCCGCGGCGCCGTAACAATCCGCGACTTGGTGCGCAATGCCCTGCGTATGCGCCCGGACCGCATTGTGGTGGGCGAGTGCCGCGGTGCCGAAGCGCTCGACATGCTGCAGGCCATGAACACCGGCCATGAAGGCTCGTTGACGACCATCCACGCCAATACTCCGCGCGATGCGCTGGCCCGCCTGGAAACCATGGTGCTGATGGCCGGCATGGAACTGCCGGTGCGCGCGATCCGCGAGCAGGTTGCGTCGGCCGTACATATGATCTGCCAGATTGCCCGTTTCTCGGACGGCTCCCGCAAGATCAGCAAGATCACGGAAGTCACCGGCATGGAAGGCGACCGCATCACGCTGCAGGACATCTTTGAATATGTGCAGACCGGGGTCGACAAGGACGACCGCGTAGTCGGTACGCTCAAGCCGACGGGTTCGGTTCCAACGTTCATCGAGGAAATCGGAGTGCGCGGGCTTGAATTTGACCGCACTATCTTCACCGGCAAGGCCCCGGCCGCCAACGATCCATGGAGGGGGCTCTGATGTATTTCTGGCTAATTCCCACGCTCTTCGGCCTATGTGCCGCCCTGATGGCCTATGTGCTCTTGTCAATCTTGCGTGAGGCCGAAGAAGGCTATGCGAGTGAATATTCGGCCGATACCTCCCGCCAGTTGGAGGATCTGTTCCTGTTCATTCCGCCGAAAAAAATGATGCTCATCACCCGCACGGTGGCGCTCATTCTTTTCCTGTTGTTTTTTCTGCTGTCCGGCAACATTGATTCGGTCGGAGGGCTGGTTCTCGGAATCGTGGCGGGACTGTTCGGCGCCGCGCTCGCATTCATTCTGCAGCGGATGGTGATCAAACTGCTGAGGATTCGTCGGCTGGAGCGGTTCAATGCCCAGCTGGTTGATGCGCTGTCCGGCATGAGCAATGCCCTCAAGGCCGGCTTCAGCATTCAACAGGCCCTCGAAGCCGTCGTGAAGGAAGGGGTTAATCCAATCGCCCAGGAGTTCTCCGTGTTTCTCCAACAGCTGCGTGTCGGCGTCCGCTTCGAGGAAGCGTTAGCCGACATGGAAAACCGCGTCGGAAGCGAAGACCTGACGCTGATGACGCAGGCCATCGAGATTGCCCGGCAGACCGGCGGCAACCTGACGGAGGTGTTCGACCGCATCTCCGAAACCATCCGCGAGCGCCAGCGGATCGAAGGCAAGATCAAGTCGCTTACGGCGCAGGGCCGCATGCAGGGCCGTGTGGTGGGGGCCATGCCGTTCCTGCTGGGCTTCCTGCTGTACATGCTGGATCCGAAGATGATGATCATGTTCTTCCGCTCCCCGGTCGGGATCGGCATTGTGGCTTTGATTGTGGTCATGCAGCTTTGCGGAGCCTATTTTATTCGGAAGATTGTCAATATCGATGTGTAGGATGCTATGACAACGCAAATTATTCTCTACAGCTTGATGGTGTTTTTTGCAGTGGCTGTCATTGCCTGGCAGGTGGTCAGGACGGCCCAGCATGTGACCTACGTTACGTTGGCGGACGGCCGCCGCCAGGAACGCCAGCTACCGTTGATTATCCGCATGTGCCTGCCCTTTGCCGGCAGTGTGCCCGATTTTGTTACCGAGCACCGCTCGTTCGATGAGAGCCGCCAACGGATTTCCCGCAAGCTGGTGTCGGGTGGATACGAAGGTTTGATCCAGCCGAAGGAAGTCATTGCCCTGCGCATTCTCGTTCCGCTGGTGGTTGGCGGGTTCATGTGCCTGATGCTGGGCCTCGGCATTGCGCAAATGCACGGAAAGATGGGCCAGGTGATGGCGGAACGGCAGTTTCCAATCTATGCTCTGCTGTTTCTCATGTTCGGTTTCTATACCGATCTCTGGCTCAAGAATGCCATTAAGAAGCGGCACGGCAGCATCCAGCGCGCGCTACCCTTCGTCCTCGACCTGCTGACGCTGTCCGTCGAATCCGGTCTCGACTTCATGACCGGCATCAACCGCATCATCCAAAAGCGCGAAATCGACCCCTTGGGCGAAGAGCTGATCCGCGTTTTCCGCGAAATCCAGGTGGGCCGCTCCCGCAAGGATGCACTAACGAATTTTTCCACGCGAGTGAACCATCCCGATATCCGCACGCTCTCGAACGCCTTGATCCAGGCGGACGAGCTGGGTACGGGAATCGGAACCGCCTTGCGCATCCAGGCCGACCAGATCCGGGTCAAGCGCTTCCAGCGGGCCGAAAAGCTGGGCAACGAGGCCCCGGTAAAAATGCTATTCCCGTTGGTCGCGTTTATTTTCCCCGCCGTGTTCCTGATTCTGCTCGGTCCGATTATCTTGCAGATGCTCCAGCGGACGGGGGCTTTATAGATTTTAAATGAAGGTTTCCTTTCGGCGAGGATGGAAGCCATAAACCGGAAATAGGTTACAATACATGTCACATCTGATTATTGAACAAGGCAAGGATGTCGGACGCGAGGTTACGGTGCCCGTCGGCGGCATGAAGTTTGGCCGCTCGCCGGCCAACGAGCTAGTGCTGGACGACGATTCGGTTATGCTTTTCCATGGCCGCTTCTTCTTCAAGTCCGACGGATCGCTTTGGGTGACCGACTTTGGCGCGGGAGAAAAGACGACGGTCGGAGGGCAGCCCATCGACGAGCATCAGCTGAAGGTCGGGGACCTGGTCGAGGTCGGCCAGACCGCCTTCCGAATCATTAACACCAGCCAGGTCGAAGAGGGCGCCGCCGTGGTTCCCTCCGTGGCACCGAAAGCCACGCCCGCAACTGCCGAACAGGGCGAGGGAGCGATCGATCTGGGGTTCAAGCGGGCTTCCTGGCATGCAAAGACCGACGCGGCCGCCAAAAAGGAAACCCGCAGCACCCTGATGCATCGGCTGATGCAGGTCGGCATTCCTCTATTGGTCCTGTTGGTGCTCGCTGCCATTGGGTCGATGCTGATGCAGTCCGACTGGGGCGGAGGCTCCCAGGTGCAGCAGTCGAATTCCCTGGCGCTGACCTACGAACGGGTGCGGGCCGACAACGACAACATTTTCCGCTACTTCGTGGCGTTGGACGACAAGGGCATACTGTCCATTC
>JBNLGU010000127.1:0-5190 GCA_050306215.1 Pontiella sp. | reverse complement strand
TGTTGCGCCCCGCCGAAGCATGAAACTCCCACTGCACCGGGTTTTCCGCGTCGCGGCCGGAGAGATATTGGCGGATCGTCTCCGGCGCAGCACCGGCCACCTGACTCGACAGCAGACCGCCGGCGAACAGCAATGCAAAGGCAAGCCCCCGTTTGAATGCAAAGGTGCCCCGCACCGCTTCCATCGCAATATGCTGCAGGCAAGTGGACTTCCTGTTCATGGTCAGACGTTTCATGGTTTTCATTACCTGAATTGTATTTTCAAGAAAGCGCGGGCCGGCGCGGTGCCGGCGTCCGTACGATGGCCGCTGTTCGCGTCTATGGCTTCATCGTCCATTCCATCGATAGGTTGCGCCCTTACCCGGTTTTATTTTCTTCGTAACCGATCCATAGCGGAGCGTGGCGGACTGCCCGTTGATGGAATGAACCACGGCCTTCGTCAACTTCCCGTCCTGCCACGCGATGTCCACCTCGAAGCCGCCGCGGGCGCGCAATCCCTTTACCGATCCGTTCGACCACCCCTTGGGCAATGCCGGCAGCAGCTCGATCTCCCCCGAATGGCTTTGCAACAGCATCTGCATGATGCCGGAGCTGCCGCCGAAGTTGCCGTCGATCTGGAACGGCGGATGGGCGTCGAACATATTCGGGTAGGTCCGCTCCGGGCTGAACAGGTGGTTGATGATGTTCAGCGTGCGGTCACCGTCGAGCAGGCGCGCCCAGCAGTTGATCCGCCAGGCGATGGCCCATCCGGTGGAAATATCGCCTCGGCGCTCGAGCGAGACCTTGGCCGCGTCCGCCAGCTCCGGCGTTCCACGCACGGTAATCTGGTCGCTCGGGAACAGTCCGTAGAGGTGCGATATGTGGCGATGCTGCTGGTCCGCCGCCTCCATGTCCCAATCCTGGAGCCACTCCTGCAGCTGACCCGCCTTGCCGACCTGGTTGGGGGCCAGCTGCGCGCGCTTTTCTTCGAGGATGCTACGGAATGCCGCATCGCCCCCCAGCCGCTTCGAGGCTTCGATACAGTGGCTGAACAGATCGCGTAGAATTTGTTCGTCCATCGTCGGACCGGCGCAAACCGATGCGCCGAAGGGGTGGCCGTTTTCCGGCGAAATCGAGGGATTGGTCACGAGATAATGGGTTTCGGGATCCTCGACGAGCGTGTCGACAAAGAACAGTGCGGCCCCCTTCATGAGCGGATAGATCCGCTTGAGGAAGGCCGGGTCGCCGGTAAAGGCATAGTGGTCCCACAGCGATTCGCAAAGCCAGGCACCGCCCATGGGCCACATGCCCCAAAACGCGCCGTCGATCGGTGCGCTGGCGCGCCAGAGGTCGGTGTTGTGGTGCACCATCCATCCGCGCGCACCGTACATTTCCTTCGCCGTTCTGGCCCCGGTATGGCTGAGATCCTCGACCATGGCCACCAGCGGCTCGATACATTCCCCGAGGTTGCCCGGCTCTGCGGGCCAATAGTTCATTTCGGTGTTGATGTTGATGGTGTATTTGCTGCCCCACGGCGGATTCATGCTGTCGTTCCAGATGCCCTGCAGGTTGGCGGGCTGCGAACCGGGACGGGAGCTGGAGATCAGCAGGTAGCGGCCATACTGGAAATAGAGGACGCCGAACTGCGGATCGTCGGCGTCGGGAAAGCACTTGATGCGTTCGTCGGTCGGAATCCGCGCCGCATCGCCACCGCCAAGATCAAGCGATACCCGGCGGAAAAGACGTTGGTGTTCGGCGACATGGTCCGCCAGCAACCGGTCGTACTTTTTCCTTTCGGCCGCCGCAATCCAGCGCTTAACGCTCGCTTCCGGATCGCCGGACACATCGTCGTACGACTTGTAGCTGGTGGCCGCCGCGATGACAACCACGGCGGAATCGGCCCCTTTCACTCGCACGGATCCGCCTTCCTTGGAAATCGTTCCGCCCGATGGAACCACCTTCGCGCGCACCTGGAACTTCAGCTTACCTTCGATGCCCGCGGCATCGCCGTTTTTGCCGTCCAGCACCAGCGTATCTCCGGATTCAACCTCCACGTCTGCCTGCTGTGGCGTTTGCAGGGAGGCCGAGAAATCGATCTTTCCGGGCTGATCAGCGTCCAGCCGCACCACGATCACCTGGTCAACGGGGCTTGAGAACACCTCGCGGGTGTAGCGGACGCCATCGACCGTGTACGTGGTCGTGGCAACGGCGGTATCGAGGTTCAGGTCGCGGCGGTAGTCCGACACCTTGTCCACCGCCGGAAAATCCAGGTAAAGGTCGCCGGCGGTTTGATACTGCATCTGCCCTCTGGGCTGGCCGATGACGTTCTCGTCGACCCGTTTCGCGGCATCCGCGTACTGGCCGTCGAAGATCAGCTTGCGCACCTCGGGTAGCGCCTCTTTCGCCTTCGGATTGACCGGATTGTACGGCCCGCCCGCCCAGAGCGTATCCTCGTTGAGCTGCAGGTGCTCCCGGTCGATCCCGCCGAAGACCATGGCCCCCAGCCGCCCATTGCCCACCGGCAGCGCCTCGACCCACTCCTTCGCCGGCTGGCGGTACCACAGGCTCAACGGCTCCGTCGGCGCGGGCGCGCTCCCTTCCATGACGGTCTCACCAAACGCTACCGCGCAGCATGCAAGAAGCACGCTCGCCATTCCCCAATGTTTCATCACGCATTCTCCTAGGTTTTATCTCCCTGTCATAGGGTGCCGCCGTGTCCCAAAAATGTTCTATCTACTTCAACACGCCTTGAATCTTCAGCACGGCGATATCCTCCCCCGGCACCTTGACCTTGAGGCCGTCCTTGGTTTGCTTCCAGTCCAGCTTTTGATCGGAACCGAGCAGCTCGACACTATTGATCTTCCGGCCGTCAACCAGCTTCGATCCGAGCCCGAACGACTTGATGCACAGCTCCCTGCCTTCGGGCGCGTCGAGGATGATCGCGTAGAGCGTATCTCCCTTGGTGGTGAAACGAACATCTTCCCAGGTCAGCGGCTTGCCCTTGCCTTCGTTGAACTTGAACGACTCCGCATCGTTTTCGGAACCATCAGTGGCCGGTCCTTCGCCGAAGATCTTCCAGGGGCGCGTAGCGAAAATGCACTCCTTGTTCACGTCCATCCAAGCGGCGATGCCTTCGAGAATGGCTTCTTCCTTTTCGTCGATGGAGCCGTCGCCGCGCACGGGAATGTCGAGCAGCAGATTGCCGTTCTTGCTGACGACGTCGGCCAGCGTCTGGATGACCGTCTTCGCACTCTTGTAGCCGCCCCGTTCGTACAGGCCGCGGTCGTAGTGCCAGTTGCCGATGCAGGTACAGGTCTGCCAGGCGGGCTCGACGATGTCCGGCGGAGCGCCGCGTTCGACATCCCAGGTAATCGCCTTGCGCTGTTCCTTGTCGAGCACCTTGCCGAACAGGACGGCTTCGAGCTTGCCGTTGTGCAGTTTCATGTTGCTGTTGTAGTAGTGCGCGGCGAGCTTGAGGCCGACGTCGCTGACGGGCCAGAGCGGCAGCGCGGTATCGTCGAAATAGATCAGGTCGGGATGGTATTTGTTGATCAGGTCCATCGTGCGATTGTAGAATCGGTCGCAGAACGCCTGGTCGGGCTGGGAAACCCCGTTGCCCCAATCCCAACGTCCCCAGAGTCCTTTTTCGTCCAGGAAATCAGGGCTCGGCTCGTGGTTTTGCTCGTAGAGATCCTGTGGGTCGAGGCCTTCCCACCATTTCCCTTTGCCATCGGCTTTGGTCAGTTTTCCGTCGTAGGGCACACCGGCATAGGGTCCGTTCGTGTCAGCCCCCTGCGACGGTTCGTACCAGCTCCAGGCATGCGCGGCATGCACGCTGATGCCGAACGGAAGATCGTTATCATGGGCCGCCTTGGCCCACCCGGCGATGATGTTTTTCTTCGGTCCAACGGCCACGGAGTTCCACGGCTGGTACTTCGAATCCCACAGGTCGAGGTTGTCGTGGTGGTTGGCCATGGCGAAGAAATACTGGGCACCGACGCGCTTGTAGAGCTTTACGAGCTTTTCCGGATCCCACTTGTCGGCCTTCCACTCGTGGATAACATCCTTGAAGCCGAACTCGGAGGGGTGACCGTATTTGTCGAGATGGATCTGGTTTTGCCAATGCCCCTGAAAATACATGGCGCGGGCATACCAATCGCTCGCCTCCGGCTCGCACTGCGGCCCCCAGTGGGCCCAGATGCCGAACTTGGCATCGCGGAACCACTCGGGAACCTCGGACTGTTCCAGCGACTTCCACGTTGGCTTGAACTGGCCCTCGGCGATCGGCTCCTTTTCCGTGTTCACGATCACCTTTGGCTCCGCCGAACTCGGGATGGCCGCACCGGCCTGCTGCGCCCAAAAAACGCCCAGCAGAACCAGGCCCAATCCCCAATACTGATTCTTCCCCATAGTCATCATCGCCTGCCGTTTCCGGAAATCCTCTTTTTATCCAAACATCTATTTTTCCGGCTTGAGAATCGCCGCATAACCGCCGGAGGCCGCGAGCCGGATACCGAGTTCGCCGGAGGCCTTCACTGTGGAGTGTCCCTCCTTGACGGCCGTGGCCGGCGCATCGGCTTCGGCACTGTCTGCATACGCCTGCACATCCCAGGTTCCGTCGCCTAAAAACGCGAGCGGAAGTTTCAGCTCCAGCGGTTTATCCTGGTTGATGGCCGCGATATACCAAACGTCGCCCTTCTTGCGGGCCAGCGCCACGTGCCCGCCCACGTCGGCGGAAAGCACGACGGTGTCGTCCCACGTGGTGGGGATATTGCGATAGTAGTCGATGCCTGGCTGGTCGCGATAGTTGTCGGGATGGTCGCAGAACACCGTGAGCGGGCTCGGATACAGAACCGGCAGTGCCAGCTCGCGGGCGCGCGATCCTTGAACCTGCGTCGGGAAGGTCATCTCGAATTCCTGCGGCCAGCGGTTGAGAAAGCCTCCCGGCGTGTAGTCCATCGGGCCGAGCAATGCGCGGGTAAATACCAGGTTGAGCTGGTGCGCCGGAGTTACCGACGTCCCCATCTTGTTGTATTCGTTCCCGTAGACGCCTTCCTGCGTCACCAGGTTCGGCCAGGTGCGGGAAAGACCGGTAGGATGGTACATTCCGTGAAAGTCGACCATCAGCTTATGGCGCGCGGCCGCAGCCAAAACCCGTTCACACCACTGGACGGTTTCCTGCGACTGGCTGTTGAGGAAGTCGATCTTGACG
>JBNLGU010000126.1:0-5820 GCA_050306215.1 Pontiella sp. | reverse complement strand
CTTCGGTGGGAAGGTATTGGTCGATCGCCAACTGCAGGCCGAAGACGGTGGCAACGAGTGCGACACCGGTAACCGGGGCCAGCAGGAATCCCGGTTGGAGCATGTAGCGAATCAGCGGCATGGCGCACGCGAACCAGATGGCCAGGGAAATGAAGTGCGCCACCGGCTGCGGGGAGGCCATATTGAAAAACGGCTGGATCCCGCTACAGGCGGCGGCGTGCAGCAGCCAGGTGCCCCCCGCGCACAATAGGGCGCGGATGGGGTGAAACTCGTAGCGCCGCCGCTTCACGGCCTTCATGAAGAGGTGCAAAACGCCCGCCTGCACCAATATACATCCCAGATCCAATACGGTTGAATTCATGGTGGTTGTTTTCAGCTCCTAAAAGTGATTAAAGTGATAATCAATTGCTTTTAGCAATTTTCCTGCCAAGCGGCCGGCAGAGGCGTGTTGGCCGCTAATGTTCGGGATGAATGCCGCCTGGGCGGGTCGGGAGGGGGAACCGGCATGGGATCGGGGATGTGATATAGGGTGCCGTAATGCGTTGTCGTTCTTTAGGAAAAATGCCAAAATCCGGCGTTTTCAGAGGGAGTAGCATGACCATCAAGGATTGTCTTAATCGAGCTGCCAACGATTGCCCCGAAGGCGTTGCGTTGCGCTACAAGCAGAAGGGCGCGTGGACCACCACCTCGTTCAAGGTGTTGCGCGAACGGGCGTGGCATGTTTCCGAGATGCTGGCAAAGCTGGGGGTTCATCCGGGCGATCGCGTGGCCCTCTACCGCGAAAACTCGCCGGAGTGGTTTGAAATCTACTACGGCATCGTGGGCATCGGTGCGGTCGCTGTGCCGGTGGATGCCAAGTTGAGGGAGCAGGAGGTGTCGCATATCCTGCATGATTGCGGGGTGGCGGCCGTCTTTTGTTCCGCCCGCATGTCGCAGATCATCGACAGTGTGGCCGCGCGGCTACACACGCTAAAGGGTGTGGTCGTGGTGGATGCGGAGGAAGCCCCTCCGCTGGGCTGCGAACGGATCCTCTGCTTTTCCTATAGCCGGCTGTGGGAAGAGGTTGCGGCGGCGGCCATGGCGGAGGGGCGGGCCTTCGACCGAACCAGCCCCGATGCGTCGGCGCCGGCGTCGTTTATCTATACCTCGGGCACAACGGGGCGGCAGAAGGGCGCGGTGCTGACACACGGGAACTTCATGGCCAATGTGGAGAGCATTGCGGAGGCCATCGATATTCAATCGACCGACAACTTCATGCTCGTGTTGCCGCTGCACCACTCGTTCGCCTTTACCTGCAACATGCTCGTCCCGCTCTATGCCCGGTGCGAGATTAGCCTCGTGGAGAATCTCAGGACGATCAAGGCGAACATGGCGGACTGCTCGCCGACCGTGCTGCTGGCGGTGCCGCTCTTGCTGGAAAAGATGCTGGCGCGGGTGAAGGAGGGCATCAATGCCAGCCTGCCGGCCCGCCTCATGCACCGCTATGGGCTGGCCAAGGTGGTTGGACGCAAGATCCACGCGGGACTGGGCGGGGCGCTGCGGATTATTGTTTCGGGCGGCGCACCGATTAGCCCGGGCACGCTGGAAGCCTGGAACAAGCTGGGTATCCTGGTTGTGGAGGGATACGGCATCACCGAGACCGCGCCGGTGCTGTCGGTCAACCGGCCTGGCGGCATCCAGCGGATCGGAACCGTGGGGTCGCCGTTGGGGGGCGTCGAAATCAAAATCCACGAACCCAATGCCGAGGGTGTCGGCGAAATCATTGTACGCGGCCCAAACGTGATGGAGGGCTACTACAACAATCCTGCGGAAACCGCCAAAGTGCTGGTTGACGGATGGTACCATACCGGGGATCTGGGCCGGTTCGACGACAAGGGCTTCTTGGTCATCAGCGGCCGGAAGAAGAGCCTGATCGTCAACCGGGAAGGCAAGAACATCTATCCGGAAGAGGTTGAACGGCAGGTGCTGGAGAGCGACTATGTGCTCGAATGCCTGGCGTTGGGCTATCGTGAACCGGGCGACGCTGCCGGTGAACGGGTGGGTTTGATTGCGGTGCCCAACCAGTCCGCGCTCGAGACGCTGGAGAATCGCGAGGGGAAACGGCTGTCCGATGCGGAGATCGAGCAACTGGTGCGCGACGATATCCGCAAACAACTCAACGAGCTCTCGGACTACAAGCGGCCACGCCGAATCGAAATCCGCTTCGAGGAATTTGAAAAAACAACAACGGAAAAAATCAAACGGTATCTGTACGCGATCAACACAGCGCAGCCTTGATCCAAGGGAAGGGGGCATGGGATGAGACGGGGGATGTACGCGGTCGCCATAGGCATCGGTCTGCAGTGCGGTGCGACGTTTGGGGCGGGTTTCCAGCTGTATACCGAAGGATCGGCCGAGGCGCTGGGGCAGGCGGCCGCCATCAGCGGTCGAGACGACCTGGCTTCGCTGGCGTGGTACAACCCCGCCGCCCTCGCCGGGGCCGATCGGGCCATGCTACAGGCAGGCAGCGTCCTGGTGCAGTTGCAGACCGACTTCACGAGTGCATCCAATGCCGCATGGAACTCCTCCATGTCGGACGACTGGCGGTTCATTCCGCATTTCAACTATGTAAAACCGATCACCCCCGAGCTGACCGCCATGCTCTCGGTCAATGCCCCGTACGGGCTGATCACGGAATGGCCTGCCGACTGGGCGGGCAACCTGGCCGCCACCTACAGCGAGTTTACGGCGGTCTACAGCACGCCTTCGCTGGCGTACCGGGTGAGTGACCGGTTGGCAGTGGCGGCCGGAGTCAACGTGGTGTATGCAAGTGCCAACCTAAAGTCCAGCCGCGACCTTTCCAGTGAAAACCCGATGCTTCCGGACTACGGAATCCGCACGGTCACCGGGGACGACATTGGCTACGGATATGCCGCCTCCATGCATTGCAGGTTGTCCGATGCGTGGTCGGCAGGGGGCCGCTACCAATCAAGCGTACGGGTTAAACTCGAAGGCGATGTTGAGTTTGAAAACTATCCAGCCTCCAGAGGCAATGCCTCGATCGAGTTGCCTTCGTCCATCAATCTCGGGGTGGCCCTCCGGCCAACGGACCGCCTCTGGTTGGGTTGCGATGTGGTTTGGACGGAATGGAGCACCTACGACCAGCTGATCTATAATTTTTCGGCCGGCTATCCGTCTACCGTGGTGGCGCCGGGTGTGGATCTCACGCCCAATCCGGAAGTGAATTCCAAGCGATGGGACGATGTATGGAGCATCCGTGCCGGGGGAGAGTACGCCCTGACCGATGCGTGGGTCGTGCGGGCCGGCTATGTGTGGGACCAGTCGCCGGTGAACAATGCAACGCGCACGCCCGAGCTGCCGGGAGCCGACCGGCAAATGATCATGGCCGGGCTGGGTTGGGGCGGGAAAAGCCTGAATATCGACCTGGCCTACGCCTACCTCTGGGCGGCCGATTCACCGACCGGGCTGGAAGTGGCCGCCCGAATACCCGCCCTTGATGGGCGCTATGGCACGATTACGCATGTGGTCGGGCTCTCCGTTGGCTATACTTATTGAACAAACATTAAACGAAGTCGGGCATTGACGACTCTAATTGCGCGAACCAAGGTTGTAGGCAATGAAACGAATTGGATCCATCTTGATGATTGCCGCGGTCGCGGCATCGTTCTGTTCCGTTTCCCGCGGCGAAACGATGGCCGAGCGGAAGCAGCGAATCATGCGCAAATACTTGCGGGAGCGGCAGGAAGTGGTGCAAAGCGATATGCAGCTTCCCTATGTGTTGGAAGAGGACGAACGGGTGGTCGATTCCGAGAAGTACCGTGCCGACGTTGACCTGACGCGTAGGAAATTGCCCGTCCCCCAGCAGGTACCCATGGCCAGACCCGTGCCGGTGCAGGCTCAAAACAACTGGATGCTCAATCAGGAGGAATCCGAGTTCGACCCCATGGCCGATCCGTTTGCGGAGGATACGGGGGAGACTGCCGCCGACCGGCGGAAGGGTTGGCTTGAGGAGTGGCGCAAGAAGCAATCCGAGCGGATAGCGGAACGGGAGGCGGCCACGCAGGAACCGTACAGTTATGCCTCCGGGCGCGATCCCTATGGGTCTGGACAGGGCACGTCGGGTTATTCTACCCAGCAGGGCCGCTATTCCACAGGCTATGCACCCTACGGGAGCCAGCCGCAGGCCGGCTACAATACCATACCCTCAACCGGAAACGGCATCGGGCCGTACGGCACCACGTCCTACGGATCAAACCCGTCGGGCATGCTGCAATTCCCCGATTCGGGCTTGGGCAGCGATGATTCCGCGGATCGTACGCCCTCCTCGTCTGGATACACACCGTACCAAAGCCCCTATCAAAAGCAGATGGAGGAGCGCCGGAAACAAACAACTCCGCAGCAATCGCAACCGCAGGAGTTTTCACGGCCCACGCCCTACAAGCAGTGGAAGGACAACAACAAGGGGTGGGATCCCACGGCGGACGATTCCTATCTCGATGAACTCATGCGGCGCAACCGGCGTTGATCAGAGTTCCTTGTAGTTGATGACCTTTCCATCAACCAGGATAACGACATATTCATACTTCTTGAATATCCGCTCGCTGTTGAGATCCTTGAATACCCGGTCGTTGTCCATGTCGGGAAAAGCATTCGCGGTCGACATGGGATTGTAGTCTTCCTGATAGATGTAATGCAGGTAGTCGGCCCCGTCCTTGGTCTCGGTGTAATCGGGCGAGCCGAGGACGGTCTCCACCTGGCGACGGTCCATGCCTTCCCGGATCTCGCTGAGGTTCCAGGGCCGGAACGGGGTGGCGCACCCGGCTATGATCAATGCAACGGCTAGCAGCAGGAGAGGTCTCATTGTTTTCATGCGATCAGGTTATTTCCATCCGGATCAAATGTAAAACCAATTATAGCGAACCCGCTTCCCCCTCGATGGGCGCCACCGTCGTAGCTTCCGGAGGAGCCGGTTCGGCCGTAGCCGTGTCGCCTTCCGGGAGTTTTCCGGTTTTCAGGATGGCGTCCACTTCTTCAAAGTCGAGGACTTCGCGCTCGATCAGGATTTCGGAGAGGTTGACCAGCTTATCCTTGTGGTCGACCAGGATCTGCATGCACTTGTCGTACGATTCGGTGAGGATCCGCTGGACTTCCTGGTCGATCTTCTGGGCGGTTTCCTCGCTGTATTCCGCGGAACCGGTAATACCCTGGCCCAGGAACACGGGCCGGTTGTGGCTGCCAAGGTTCTGCGGGCCCAGCAGCTTGCTCATGCCGTATTCGCAAACCATGGCGCGGGCCATGGCCGTTGCAACCTCGATGTCGTTGTGCGCTCCGGTGGTCACATCGCCAAAGATCAATTCCTCGGCGGCGCGGCCCCCCATGATGGAAACCAGGCGCGCTTCGATATGTTGCTGCGATTGGGTATAGCGGTCCTTCTCCGGAAGGTACATGGTGGCGCCCAGGGCCCGGCCGCGCGGAATGACCGTGACCTTGTGGATCGGGTCGTTGCCCGGCGTGTAGTAGGTTGCCAGGGCATGGCCGGCTTCATGGTAGGCGGTCAACTTCTTTTCTTCGGCATCCAGAACATGGCTGCGGCGCTCACGGCCCCACATGACCTTGTCGCGGGCTTCTTCCATATCTTGTTGCTCCACGAATTCCGCACCCCGTCTCGATGCCATGAGCGCAGCTTCGTTCACCAGATTGGCAAGGTCGGCGCCCGAAAAGCCCGGTGTACCCCGAGCGCTCTTTTTCATGTCGACCTTGTCGGATAGGCGGATGTTGCGGGAGTGGATCTTAAGAATCTGTTCGCGGCCTTCCAGCGTC
>JBNLGU010000125.1:0-6025 GCA_050306215.1 Pontiella sp. | reverse complement strand
GCTGTCCGTCTATATTGACCGGGACCGTCCCGGGGAAATATGGGTGGGCACACTGTTCGGGCTATTCCGGTTTGATCCGGTTTCGGGCCGGTTTACGCGCCGCTATACGAAAAAGGATGGCTTGCCCTCGGACAACGTGCAGTCCATTCAGCGGGACAATCAGGGCCGGTTATGGTTGGGCACGACCGCGGGACTTTCCCGCTTTGATCCCGAGGAGGGTGTATTCCGTAACTACGACCAGTCCGACGGGTTGCCGGGAAACAAATTCTTCATCGGTGCCGCCGCCAAGGCGCCCGATGGCCAGATGTTCTTTGGGAGCACCGAAGGGCTGGCCACCTTTTATCCCGACAAAATGAGGGTCAACCCGAATCCGCCGCCGGTGGCATTGACCGACTTTCAACTGTTCAACAAACCCGTTCCCATCGGTAAAAAGTCTCCGCTCCAAAAAGCAATCGATGTCGCCGATCGGATCACGCTTCGGTATGACCAGGATGTCTTCCGCATAAGGTTCGCGGCGCTGGACTACACGGCCCCAACCAAGAACCGCTACGCCTACAAGCTCGAAGGCTTCGACAAGGACTGGCGTTATGTTGATGCAAACGACCGCTCCGCCACGTATACCCGCCTAAGCCCCGGCGAATACATCTTTAGGGTGAAGGCTTCCAACAACGATGGCTTGTGGAATGAACAAGGTGCATCCATCCGAATCGTTGTTATTCCTCCATGGTGGCAAACCTGGTGGTTCCGGAGCGTCGCGGCTGGGTCGTTGCTGGCCCTGGTCTATGCCGGTTTTGGCCTGCGGATCAGAAGCATGCACAAGCGCAACCTGCAGCTTGAAAAGCAGATCGCCGAACGTAAGCGTGCAGAGAAGGCGCTGCAAAAAAGCGAAACCTTGCTGAATACTGCGCAACGACTCAGCAAGGTGGGGGGATGGGAATACGATGTCAAATCGGGGACGTCATTCTGGACGGAGGAACTCTATCGAATCCATGAAATACCCACCGGTCCGGGCATCGATCATGTAAAGGAGAGCATGGCGTGTTTCCGGCCGGAAGACCAGCCGCTGCTCCACGAGGCATTTCAGCGCGCTTGCGAGCAGGGCGAATCCTATGATCTTGAGTTGCCATTCACCACGGGCACGGGGAAGTCATTGTGGGTCCGCACGACCGCCCAGCCCGTCGTTGAAGATGGCAAGGTTGTACGGCTCGTTGGAAACCTGATGGACATTACCGAGCGCAAGCGGGCGCAGGAAGTAGCGGCCCAGGAGCAAGAGCGGCTCAAGTTTATTTTCGATGCCCTTCCCATTGGAGTCAGCCTGAACCGGACGTATGCCGACGGAAGCGAACTCCGTATGATCAACGATGCCCATCTGCGCATCGCCGGGATCACGCGCGAGCAGGACAATCCGGAGACCTGGTTGCGCATCAACCATCCCGATAATTTAGATGAGCGGGATGCGTTCATGTACGAAACGGATGGGGGAAAAATTAAATATTTCATGGAGGAAAAGCGCTACATCCATCCGGCCGGAAAAATGGTGTGGGTCGCTTTTTCCCGGTTGCGGCGGGCACTGGACGACGGCGGCTTCGAGGATCTATGCACCGCGGTGGACATCACGGAACTCAAGGAGGTTGAGGAACGGCTGAGAAATACGGTGGCTCGCCTAAACGATGCGCAGCGCATCGCACATCTGGGTAATTGGCTACTTGATCTGAAGACCAACGAGTTGGAGTGGTCCGACGAGATCTATCGTATCTTCGAAATGGACCAGGAGGAATTCGGAGCCACTTTCGATGCGTTTCTTGATGCGGTTCATCCCGATGACCGTGACATGGTGAGTCAGGCCTATACCGAATCCTTAAAGAACAAAATACCCTCCGAAATCGAACATCGTTTGCTGATGTCGGACGGGCGGATCAAGTACGTCACCGAGAAATACGAAACATATTACGATGGGAACGGCGCGCCGGTACGTTCCGTTGGCACCGTGCACGACATCACTGGACGCAAACAGGCGGAAGAGAAAGTCCGCCAGCTCAACGAGGAACTCGAGCAACGGGTGCAGGAGCGTACCGAACAGCTTGAGATCGCGAACAAGGAACTCGAAGCCTTCGCCTATTCCGTCTCGCACGACCTGCGGGCTCCGTTGCGGCATATCGATGGCTATGTGGAGCTGCTGGTCTCGCGCTGTCGCGATGGCCTGAACGAGCAAGGGCTGCATTATCTGGATACGGTTGCCAGTTCCGCTCGCAGAATGGGGCTTTTGATCGACGACCTTCTACAATTCTCCCGAACCGGTAGATCCGAAATGCGCCGGGAAAAGGTCGATATGAACCAGGTGCTTCAGGAGGTGTTGTCCGAATTGAAGAAGGGGTATCCGGATCGCTCCATCGAATGGATCGTTGACGATCTTCCTCCCGTCAAGGGGGATCACTCCCTCCTTCGTCAGGTTTGGGCCAATATTCTCGGAAATGCCATTAAATACACTAGTCCGAGGCAGGAAGCACGGATAGAGGTTGGTGCAGAGAACAACGGCGATGAAATTGTTTTCCGTGTTGCGGACAATGGCGTTGGTTTCGACATGCGCTATGTCGACAAGCTCTTTGGAGTCTTTCAGCGCTTGCACTCTCATGATGAATTCGAAGGAACCGGCATCGGGCTGGCCACCGTTCACCGCATCATCACCCGCCATGAGGGCCGGATCTGGGCGGAGGCGGAAGTCGGTAAAGGCGCCACGTTTTATTTCACGTTGCCAGCGATATCTGACTGAGCCTTTATCCCTGATTCATGGCTAGCGAACCAACCACCTTTGATGGAGGCGATCTAGGTGTTTTCGAGTGCGGGCAAAAACACCTTGAATTCGGAACCCTTCCCTTTCTTGCTTTCCACGTCAATCCACCCATTGTGTTGCTCGACAATGCCATAGATGACCGCAAGGCCTAGTCCGGTTCCCTCTCCGACGGGTTTGGTCGTGAAAAAAGGTTCGAACAAATGCGACCGAATTTCTTCATCCATCCCGCTTCCGGTATCGGAAACCGATATGCAGACGTATCGTCCCGAGTGCCGATACGGCGATTCCGGTGCTGAAACCCCGTTGGGGAAGACGACATTCCGGGTTCGCATGAAGATCTCGCCGCCGTCCGGCATGGCATCGCGGGCGTTGACCACCAGATTCATGATCACTTGCTCAATCTGGCAGGGGTCGGCATGGACCTGAAGGAGTTCGCGGTCCGGCTCAAACGCCATGGTCACATGTGGGCCCAGTAAACGATCAAGCATCTTGTATTCAGTTGCAATGATCTCGTTCAAATCGACTGGTACCAGCTCTGTGGGTTGCTTCCGGCTGAAGGTCAGCAACTGCTGGGTCAAGTTGCTCGCTCGCTTTGTGGCTTGCTGTATTTCATGAACGTCCGAGCGCAGGGATTCCTGTTCCTTGATTTCCATGAGCAAAACGGAGCTGAAAGCGGAAATGGTTTGCAGGATGTTGTTAAGATCGTGGGCCAGGCCCCCGGCCAACCGACCAACCGCCTCCATTTTCTGCGACTGGCGAACCATCGCTTCGAGTTCGGTTTCCTTCGTGATATCACGTTTGACCGCAACATAGTTGACGATGCTGCCGGATGCATTCCGTACGGCCGAAATCGTAGCTTCTTCGGTAAAGATGGTTCCGTCCTTTTTCTTGTTTAAAAACCGTCCGGACCACCAACCATTGCGGAGTAGGTTGTCCCACAGGTCTCGATAGAATTCTGAATCGTGGCGGCCGCTTTTCCACATGTTCGGATTCTTCCCAAGCACCTCTTCCCGCTGGTAGCCGGTCATTTGTTCGAACGATGGGTTGACGTATTGGATCTCGCCAGTCGGGGAGGTGATTACGACCGCCTCCACGATCTGATTGATCACCGCGGCCATCCGGCGCTGTTCAGTCTCCGCCTTTTTCCGGTCGGTGATATCTCGCGCCACCCCCATGATGCCGAACACCTCTCCGTTCGTGTCGCGCATAGGACTCTTGATGATCTCGAAATGCCCGACATAGCCGTCTTCGGCAAACGTCAGCTGCTCTTCGATTTGCACGGGACCGCCTTCCTCGAGTGCCCAGCGGTCATCCTTCCGGGAAGACTCAGCCCGTTTGCGATCCATGATGTCGAACGCTGTTTTGCCGACGAGTTCCTTTTCGGTCAGTCCGCATAGGCGTTCGTAGGCCTTGTTGCAACCAAGATATTTCCCGTCGAGATCCTTCATGAACACCAAGTCGGGAACCGTGTTGAACAAGGTGAGCACTCGCCCTTCGCTTTTTTCCAGTTCCTGTTGCGCCTTCCGCCGGGCCTGCTGTTCCGCATATTCCCCGAGTGCGCGTTCAACCACGGGGGGCAGCCGGGAAAGGCGGCTCTTGAGCACATAGTCGGTGGCCCCGGATCGAAGGCTTCTTATCGCGGCATCTTCCCCTACGGTGCCCGATACCAAAATGAAGGGGATGACGGTATCCCGCTCCCTGACCAGGCGGAGGGCGTCCAGTCCGTTGAAGCTCGGCAGGGCGAAGTCGGAAAGAACCAGGTCGTAGCCGCCCGCCTCGAAATGGGAAAGAAAGGTTGCTTCGGTTTCCACCCGCTTCCAATCGCACCGAAATCCGGCATCCTCCAAGGTCGTGATTTCGATTTCTGCGTCGTTGGGATCATCTTCCAGAAGAAGAAGCCGCAGTTTGGTTTTCATTATTTATTTCTCCAGTGGTTTCCTGCCATGCAGGAATCGCCCTCATCCGTTCGAAGGAATCTCATTGGTCAACACCCAAAACAAGCCCAGCTGCTTGACCACGTCGATGAACGTATGGAAAACAACCGGCTTGAGTACATAGGCGTTTGCCCGGTTGTCATAACTCTTGATCAGGTCTTCCTCTTCGCGCGAAGAGGTCAGGATCACAATAGGAATGCGTTTGAGCTTGGGGTCGCCCTTGACTTGGCGCAAGACCTCGAAGCCATCGACCTTCGGCATCTTCAGGTCGAGAAAAACCACCGCCGGATGTTCTCTGGGCCGATCCGCAAAAATGCCGCGCCGGTAGAAATAATCCAACGCCTCCTCGCCATCGTGTGCCACCACAACCTCGTTGGCCAGGTTTTGCTCCTCCAGCGCCGCGAGCATCAGTTCGACATCCTGCCGGGAATCATCGACCAGCAAAATCTTTTTCGCCTTCATCCAATGTTTTCCTTCCTTGGTCGGTTATGGAATCGAGAGCTCCAGCTGTTTCCCGGTTCATTCACCGTTTTATCATCCCTCTATTTCGGCCTCCAGCAATTCCACGATATCGTGGAAAACGTCGGCATTTCGGGCATTCATTTGGCTTAGCTCCCGATGCGCCTTGAGCAGCAGGGCCGCTGTGGCCGTGGTTTCTTCCGTGATGTCGCACGGAGCATCGCCGAGTTCCCCATGCTTTCCGGTAATGTGGAAGACCTGGTCGAATCCCATGCAATTCAGGACCTCATTGATTTCCTGCTTGCATGAAAACAAGGGGGCGGGTTGCTGGAAGCGGGTTCTTGAAATCGTCGCGATTCGGGCAAGCAGCCCGAGGATGGTGCTGTCGAGATAGTCTGCCCCGGTGAGGTCCACCGCGATGCTGCGGGCGTGGGGGTCCGAAGCGATGCGCTCAATCAACTTGTCGAGTCCTTCGCTAATGCTATGGCGCACCTGACCCATCAACTGGATGGTATAGAGCCCGCTTTTCTCCGCGTAGCGTATTCTGCCTTCATTCATGACTGCCTCCAGTTTCTTTCCACCGAAAGAACGGAAACATCGTCCGGAAGGTCATCGCTCTTGCGGGCCCGCTCCAAAAAGGCCTGCACTTCAGCTTCCGTATCGAGCGAGGCTAGATATTGAATCTGCTCCGCCTGCCCGGTCTGTTCGTCCAAGTCGAGTGCACCATCCGAGAAAATAGTGAGACGGAAGGCGGACGGAAGGTCGATCCGGGCATTGTGGTATTCGGCAAAATCGAACATGCCGACCGCCATGCTTTTTTCTTCAAGAAGCTGGGTGCCAT
>JBNLGU010000124.1:0-6064 GCA_050306215.1 Pontiella sp. | reverse complement strand
CTAGTCCGCCCCCAACGATCAAGACCACTGGAAGCATGAGGAACAACAGCTTGTGGGCGAGGCACCAGCGCAGCATGCGTACATAAAAGCGCTGGAACAGCGCAAAGAATCCGAGCAGTCCGCCAATGATGGTGGCCACAAAGATAAAGTTGAGTATGAAACCGCGTTCCGGTCCGAGCGGTTCCCAGTAGTGGATCAGCAGGATACCCACCAGCAGGACGGTGAGACCGATTGGCCATTGGTGGAGTAGATTTTCGATTTTTGATTTCCGATTTCCGATTTTTGGGTCTGCGACGCTTTTGTTTTTGATGGACCCTTTTGCGGAAGTTTTTGAACGGGGACTTCGGAAGAAGGTGTAGGCCATGATGGGCAGGATGGTGAGCGCAATCACGATGGAGGAGATCAGGGCGAAGGTCTTGGTGTAGGCCAGTGGCTTGAAGAGCTTGCCTTCGGCTCCGATCATGGTGAAGACGGGCAGGAAGCTGACGACGGTGGTCAGCACGGCGGTCAAAACCGCGCTGCCGACTTCCGACGCGGCACGGTGCACGGTTTCGAGCTTGGATTCATCCGCAGAGGATTTCCCCAGATGCCGGAGCACGTTTTCGCAGACGACGATGCCCATGTCGACGATGGTGCCGATGGCGATGACGATGCCGGAGAGCGCCACGATATTGGCCTGTACCTTGAAGAATTTCATGCCGATGAAGCAAAGAAGTACAGCCAGCGGAAGCATGGAACTGATGACCAATCCACTTCGTAGATGCATCACCATGACGAGCACGACAATGATCGTGACGAGGATTTCCTGCGTAATGGCCTTGTTGAGTGTGCCGAGCGTTTCGTAGATGAGCCCGGTGCGGTCGTAGAAGGGGACCACCGTGACCTGGCTGACGGTGCCGTCTTCGAGGATTTTCTTCGGCAAGGCGTCCTTCGTTTCGGCAATCTTCTTCTTAACGTTGTTAATGACCTCCAGCGGGTTGGCACCGTAGCGGGCCACCACCACGCCGCCGACGGCGGGAGCTCCGCCCTTGTCGAGCGCGCCGCGCCGTGTGGCGGGGCCCAGCGTGACGTTGGCCACATGTTTGACCAGCACGGGCACGTTGTCGGCATTGACCTTGATGACGCTGTTTTCGATGTCCTCGATCTTCTTGATGAAGCCGATACCGCGGATGAAATATTCGGTGCGGTTGACTTCGATGCTTTTGGCGCCGACATCGATGTTGGCCGCCATGACCGCGTGGTAGATTTGCTCGATGTCCACGCCGTAGGCCCGCATGGCGTCGGGGTCGACATCGATCTGGTATTCGCGGACGTAGCCGCCGATGGAGCCGACTTCGGCCACGCCGTCGGCGGAAAGCAGCCAGTAGCGGGCATACCAATCCTGGATGGTGCGCAGTTCTTCGGGGTCCCAGCCTCCGGTGGGGTTGCCGTCGGAATCGCGGCCTTCGAGGGTGTACCAGAACACCTGGCCGAGTGCGGTGGCATCGGGGCCGAGGGTGGGCTGGACACCGGTGGGTAGCGTGCCGGGCGGCAGGCTGTTGAGTTTTTCGAGCACGCGGGTGCGCGAATCGTAGAAGTCGGCCTTTTCCTTGAAGATGATATAGATGGACGAGAAGCCGAACATCGAATAGCTGCGGACGGTTTTTACGTCCGGTATGCCGAGCAGCTGGACGGTGAGCGGATAGCCGATCTGGTCTTCGACATCCTGTGGCGAACGGCCCATCCACTGGGTAAAGACGATCTGTTGGTTTTCGCCAATATCGGGAATGGCGTCGACGGGGACGGGATGGCGTTCGATGCCGCCGAGCTTCCAGTCAAACGGCGCGACCAGCAAGCCCGTCAGGATGATCGCCATCATGATCAACACCACAACCAGCCGGTTGTGCAGGCAGAAATCGATCAGCCGACCGACGGGGGATTGTTGCTCTGGTGTTTGTTGCTCGTTCATGACTGCTTCTTACGGAGGTTGAACCACGGAATGCCCTGAACACACGGACCCGTGCCGATTGGATTTGTAACCGCGAAAGAACGCAGAGAACGCAAAGAATTTCTATACTCCGGCTTTTGCGTTCCTTGTATTCTTTTGCGGTTAATAAAACCTCTGTGTCTTCCGGGGTGGACGTTCATTTGGATTCTCCGGTTAGCGGCTCCGGTTCGATTCCTTCGGCACGCATTTGGTTGAGATATTCTTCGGGATCGGCCATGAAGGTTTCTTCGCAACCGCCACAGCAAAAATAAATGCGCATGCCGTTGTAGTCGGTGAACTCGTCCTTGTCGATTGCACCGCCCATGACGGGGCAATGGATTTGGGGTTTCATGGCCAAGGGCGCGTCTTCGCTGGGCATGGACATCATGCTCGGCTTGGCTTGGATTTGTAGTTCGGCGTCAAGCTTGAAGTTGCCGCGCGTCACGACGCGTTCTCCTTCCGCCAGTCCGTTCTTCACGACGTAGAACTCTCCGAGTCGTACCCCGAGCTGCACTTCACGCCCTTCGTAGGTCGGTTTTTCGGAGTCGGGTTTTTCGATGTAGACGACAGCGCGCTTTCCGGTTTTCAGCGCGGCGGTGACCGGTATCAACAGCGGTGCGTTTTCTTGGGTTTCATTGACGTAGCCGAGCGACTCGGCCGTGACCAGCGGCATGCCGCAGACATCGCAGGTGCCGGGTTCGTCCTTGATGATTTCCGGGTGCATGGGGCTGATCCACTTGCCGGCGAGACCGGGATTCATTACGTGGCCATCGGCCGCGACCTTGGGACGGGCCACGGCGCGGACAAACATGCCGGGTTTTATTCTCCCGTCGGAGTTGTCGGCAATGACGCGCACCTTGGCCGTGCGCGTGGCGGAATCAATGATCGGGTCGATGAAGGTGATGGTTCCTTCGAATGTTTCGCCGGGATTGGCTTCCGTGGTGAATTCGACGGCACTTCCGTAGCACAGCATGTTCAGGTCGCTTTCGTAGGCATCGAGTAGGATCCAGACTTTTGTCAGGTCAGCAACGGTGTATATGCGGGTGCCGGTCTGGACATACATACCCTCCTGAGCATTCTTTTGGATGACGATGCCCGAAGCGGGGGAGTAGATGGTCATATGATCGCTGGGCGTGCCGCGTTCCTCGATGGACTTGATCTGTTTGGCTGTGAAACCCCACAGGCGCAGTTTTTCGCGGGCGGCATCGATGGTCTGCCTTGCGGTTTCGCGCAGCAGGGTGCTTTGACTGTCCTTCAGGTTTTCAAGGGACTCGATCGCCTGCAGCAGCTCCTGTTGGGCGGTGAGCAGTTCGGGGCTGTAGAGTTCCGCCAGATGTTCACCCTTCTTTACTGGAATGCCGGTGTAGTCGACGAACAGGCGGTCGATACGGCCGGGCACCCATGCGGAAATGTACGACACTTTCGTTTCGTCATAGTCGACCTTGCCGACCATGCGGATTTCGGCCTCGGCATAGTCCCGCACCACTTCCGTGGTTTCCAGTTCCATCAGTTTGGCCGCATACGGGCTGACGCTGATTTCGCGTTCGCCGAGCTCATCTCCGCCGGATTCGAGCGGGATCAGGGGCATGTTGCAGATCGGGCAAAGGCCGGGCTCGGGCAGTTTGATCTGCGGATGCATCGAGCAGGTCCACAGGGTGGCTTCCTTTTCTTCCGAAGAGACGAGGGAGGGAGTGGGCGAGGGGGTGAAACATCCGCGCAAAACGAAACCTACGATCAACGCAATGATCACGATTATAATCAGCTTTAGTTTTTTCATGGCACTACCTTGTTTTCCTCGCAGAGGCGCAAAGGCCGCAGAGGATTGAATGGTTATTTTCTTTGCGTACTCTGCGCCTCTGCGAGGGATTCCATTTGTCCTTTTAGAAAATTTATACCGGTGAGCTGGGCGAGATTGGCACGGGCAATGAGGTGATCGGCGAGAGCGCGTTCGTAGGCCAGTTCGAATTCGAGCAGCATGCGTTCGGCGTCGATAAGGTTGATGAACTCCATTTTGCCGGCCTCGTAGGCCTGTCGGTTAACTTCGAGCGATTGCGTGGCTTTGGGGATGAGGCTTTCCTTGTAGAGGTTGATCTTGCGGTCGGCATCGCGCAAATTGAAAAGCGCCTGCTGGATGTCGGCCTCCAGGGTCTGTGTTCGGTTTTCGAGCATCAGCCGGGCGGCAGTGCGTTGATGGACAGCGCTCTCGATGCGTGCCCGGTTTTTGCCAAACCAGATCGGGAGGCTGATGCCGATGGTGCCGATGATCGGGTCTTTGCCGCTATCGGCCACCGCCATGGCCGCTTCGTCGGTGTCGATATAGTTCACGCCCAGCGTAAAATCCGGCAGGCGCGAGCGGCGGGCCAACCTCAATTGGTCGTTTCCCTTCCGGATGTTGGCTGCCAGTTCCATCAGCTCAGGGCTGGTGCCTGCGAGGTTGCGGATCAGGGTGGCGGTGTCGGAACCGATGGGATGGTAGGGCAGGGTGGCGGAGATCGGGAGGGGGGCGTCAGCGGGGCGGTTGAGCAATGCATTCAGCTTGGCTTCCAGCGGTCGACGCATATCGTTGAGCGAGTTGAGGCGGTCTTCGAGCCGGCCGAGCTCGACCTGGGCCTGCATGGTCGGGGCGAGCGGGGCGCCGGCCTTGTAGCGGGTGGTGGCAACCTTTTCCAAATCCTGGATCAGCTGGATGCGGTCCTGTGTAATAGCGATGTTTCGTTTAAGATAGTACAGTTCGGCATAAGCTTGGGCGATGGAGAGGTCGAGCTTAAGCTTAGCGCCCTGATAGTGCTGCTGTGCGGCATCGGCGGCATCGGAGGCGATCGATTTCATGGCTGAAAGTTTTCCGAATGCGGGGAATTTCTGGGACAGGCTGATGCTTTGTTCCTGCGGACCAACCCGGGTTTCGACCGACTCGAAATAGTAACCGTACATGAGCGTTGGGTCGGGGAGCGCCTGTTGTACGGTAATGTTCTGTTCGGCGCTTTTCCACTGGTTGTAGGTCGCCTGCAGTTGTGGATTGTTGGCTTCGCCAATATCCAGTGCGGCCCGCAGTGTCAGATCGCTGCCAGCGGGTTCGGCCAAAACAACTGCAGGAACCATGACCCCGAGGCACAAAGCACACAAAGCCAGTGTCGATATTCCGGGATTCTTCGCGTACTTTGTGCCTTGGTGTTTCATCTATTTATCCTCTTTGGATTCTGCCTTCTTGGCGTCTTCTTTCTTGGGGGATTTTTCAATCGCGATGCCCTTGGCCTCCATCTGCTTGATGTACTTGTCGGGGTCGGCCTTGATTTTTCCGATGCAGCCCGGGCAACAGACATAGATACGGTAGCCCTTGACGTCGGTGTACATTTTTTTGTTGATGGGATTCTTGTTCATTACCGGACAGTGCGTTTGCTTCTTCCCCTGCGCCTGTTCAGGCGCAGCCTGCTTTTCTGCCGCATAGGAGGCCGTTCCGATTGCCACTACGGCTGCCAGCAATGCCATTGCTATGTTTTTTCTTTTCATGGTGTCTCCTTTTATTTCTCCATCCGTTTAACGACGGTCATGATTTCATCGAGCTTTTCCGCAACATCGGCTTCGTTTTTGGATTCCAGCGCGGCAGCGACGCAATGCTTGAGGTGCTTTTCGAGAATGGTCTTGTTGACGGATTGCAGGGCGGCGCGGGCGGCCTGGATCTGGGTGATGATGTCGATGCAGTATTCGCCGTCGTCGATCATCCGTTTCACCGCCCTGATTTGGCCTTCGATACGTGAAAGCCGCGTAATGTTCTCCGAATGCGTGGTGGTATGACCCTTCATGGTTTTCTCCCTCGTTCAAAGGCATGGATACCCCTGCAGGGTATAATGTTCAAATAAAAATGACAAATACGATCACAATACTTGGTGCTGGAGTAAAAAAAGGCCCCGGACACTCTGAGGAGCGTCCGGGGCCTGCGGATTGGGCAGGGAAACATCTACATCCCGTTGATCACCACGTTGGCTGGTTTCAGCCCTTCCGCCGTTGCGCGGAGGGTGATCGGTCCGGCGGCGTTCGCGCGAACGATGCAGAGCGCAAGACCGTTGAAGGCCTTGCGTTCGGACGATTGGAATACGGTGG
>JBNLGU010000123.1:0-6101 GCA_050306215.1 Pontiella sp. | reverse complement strand
GGAACTGAACAAGGAAATGGCCCTGCTGAAATGGGAAATCGCCGGCGTGTGTTTCCTGATCTTCCTGATCGGCACCACGACCGGCGGGATTCTGGTCGGCTATTCACTCAGACCCCTGAAACCGATCTATCGGACCACGGAGGAAATTGCCGCCGGCAGGCTGGACCGCCGCATTCCGGAAACCAAACGAGGCAACACCCTCGAGCTCACCCAGCTGGCCCGGCATCTGAATGAAAACTTTGCGAAACTGGAGTCGCTGTTCGCACAGCAGGTCCGCTTCACCGCCGATGCCTCGCACGAACTGAAAAATCCCCTGACGGCACTCATCGGCAGGATTGCCCTCGGACTGAAAAAGGAACGAACACCTGGGGAATACCGGGAAACCTTGGAAAGTTGCCAACGTTCGGCGGAAAAGCTCAACCGTATCGTGACCGATCTGCTCGATCTGTCTCGCTACGATTCCGGTACGTGCAAACTGGAATGCGAAGACCTGCCGCTGGATGCCCTGGTCCAAAGTCTGGCCGATGATCTGAAGCCCCATGTTACGACACAGGGCAGTCAGTTGAAAACAGAGCTGCGCGGGAAGCGGGTCTACTGCGATCCCTTCCGGCTCGAACAGGTTGTCACCAATTTGGTCAACAACGCCTTGCAGCACAATCCCGAGCCCATCGAAATCGTTCTGCGAACACGTCAGGAATCCGACGCTGCCGTTATCGAAGTGATCGACAACGGAACAGGGATCAAGAGCGACAACCTCGACAAGCTGTTCGACCGGTTTTTCCACGATCACACGGCCCGGAAAAACCGGAACCACACCAACGTCGGCCTCGGCCTCGCCATCTGCCACGCCATCGTTACCGCCCACGGCGGCACCCTTTCCGTAGCAAGTACGCCGTACGTGGAAACGAAATTCACGATTCGGTTTCCGTTGAACAGCTAGAAGTTCCACGACCACGAATAACGATATATATTCCGTTGCCCTCCGCTCGTGCGGGGCGGACGGCTCGGAGAGCCGTCCCTACCGGTAGGGCGCGATCGCCGAGCGCGCCCATTTCCACATTTAGGGTTAATACATTGAAGCGGGATCGATCACCTCGATTCGATAGTACATGGCATCGTTGGTGGTCGAGTTCAGGAGATTGCTGGCGGTGGTGCCGCCTAGGTAGATCCAGTCGCCCGAAACCAGATTGGTACACCCGTAGAGGTCATAGAACCATCCGGATTTAAACACCGGCCAGCTGAGCTGCACGTCGCCGGAAGCATCGGCTGCGATGGACACCTTGAAAACGGAATCCGCATCCGTTAGATCGGAGCCGATGAAGGCTTCGTCGCCGTCGTTGGAGCCGTCGCCGTCGGTGTCGGCCAGGTTGGGATCGGAGCCATAGTGCACGCCCTCGTCATAGTCGGTCAGGCTGTCGCCGTCGGAGTCCGAGCCGTCGTCGATTGCTTCGTAGCAGCCCATGTCGACGGTGGTGTCGTAGATACGGGCGTTGCCGTCGAGATCGGTCGAAACGTTAACCAACGCGTTGCTTCCGGCGTTAATGGCCGGCGATGTATACGAGAGGTTAAACGTACCGTTTTCATTCGGTGCAGTGGCAGGATTGATGCCGGCGAGGAATTGCGGATCTTCGTCCAGATTATTTCCGCCGTCGATCCCGATTCCGGCATCCCAGTTGGTACTCCCGCCCGAGTTGGCAATCAGGCAATGGTATACCGTAGTGGTGCTGCTATTTAGATTGACCACGGAAGCCGTATTCGTTGCGATTTCGCCGTCGCTCTGGTTGTTCCAAATAATGCTGTTTTCGATCGTTACCGAAGAGGTGTTGTTGTTGAATATGGCACCACCCAGACTCCTTGCCTGGTTTCCTGACAGCGATGCGTTGATCAGGGTCACCTTCGAGCCCGAATTCCGCGCATGAAGTGCCCCTCCATTATTGCCTTTGTTGCCGGTCATCAGCGGATTGATGAAGATTACTTCCGCTGCATTCACCAGAACCGCACCTCCGTTGAAGGTCGCTTCATTTCCTCTGAACGTGCAATCCTGAACCGTGATATCTGATGTGTCGATGCATAAGCCGGCACCGTCATCATCGGCCGAATTGTTTATGATCGAGCAGGCCCGGACCGTTCCGCTGGCTCCGTTTTCTATCATCATACCTGCTCCCTGCTCATGGCCGCCCTTAAACCCCATAACAACGGCGTTTCCAGAGAACGTACAGGAAACGACTTCGGATGTGCCGCCGCTGAGCAGCATGCCCGCGCCACGGTAGGATCCGTTTCCGGCAAAGGTGCAGTTTGAGACCACTAGATCCGCCGAATCAGCAAACAGGCCCGCCCCTTTTTCGTAGGCCGCGTTTCCATAGAAACCCATTTGACGGATTTCAAACGTACCGCCGACGGCATACAGGCCAGCCCCTTTTCCTTCCGCATCCGTTCCGCCGGCGTCACCTGCCGTTACAACAAACCCATCAAGCACCAGCGATTCTACTCCTGCGACGACCGTGATGACATGCAGGCTGTTGGTGCCTGCGATGCCGGTATACGACTCCAGGATGTCCAGTCCCTCGTCCGCATCATTCTGATCAATATCGCCACTGAGAATCGTGAAATGTGTCCCGGGATCCCGCTGCGACAGATTGGTTTCATCCCCCGCAAATCCGCCGTAAAGGGAGATCCCATCGACCAACGTGAAAGTGGCTGCAGAGGAATCGTTGGTCACCATTGCAAAGCCCGCCGCCGCTTCGTCGGGATAGTAAACACCGGCCGCCACCCAGATTTCCTGCGTGGTCGCGACGGCCAGCGCATCCTGCAGATCCTCGAATGCGGTCGCCCAGGCTGTTCCGTCCTGTGCGCCGGGAGCAGCCGGTGTACTCGCATTCACATAGATCACACCGGCATAGGCCGGAGTCGATTCACGCACGATGGACACCGAATCGCTCGCCGCAACCCCCAGCGAATTGGTGCCGGTTACAGCAATAACGTTCGTGCCCGTATCGAGAGCAATGGATGCAATCGAGAAGCTGGTGCCCGATACGGCCAGTGTTCCGCTGGCCGCCGTCAATTCATTGCTCCAAGCGAGGTTTCCGACCACCCACTCATTATTCGTACCGCTGATCGAGATATCCGTCGCGGCATACGCCACGGTCTGATTCGTGGTTGTGATGCCAACGACCGGTGTGGTGTCCACCGCCGTCAGCTCGGCGTCGCGCACGAGGCGGACATAGTTGTGCCAGCGCGCGGCATCGCCCTGCGGGGACGTGGTGAAGTACCAGCCGTCGGGGATGTAGGTGTAGCCCGCGGTGTCGTAGGTCTTCAGTTCGCTACGCTGGGCGCCGGAACCGTGGACGTCTTCCCAGACACTATTGAAATATCCCATCGCCCGTCCGAAGCAGACATACACGGCGTGCGATGCCCCGCCATCCTGCTGGATGTGGGTGGTGCCGGTGAAATACCACGGCCAATCGACCGCTCCGCCTTCGTTGGTGATCGTGGTGCAGGTAAAGATTGGGTCAATCGATGCCGAGCCGTCGGTCGTCGGCTCCAGATTGTAGTCGAGAATGGAATGGAGCTCCTTGGCATTGGGCAGTCGCCAGTCGCTATGGCCCAGATAGTTGGAGGCGTTCATCGCCTGCGCGTAATCCAACGCGTCGGCCCAGAGCATTCCGGCTCCGCTGTCGTTCTGCTGCCACATCAGGCCGGTCGCATGGTCGGTGACGGTGCCGTCGCCGTTGTCTGCAAAATCGTTGACTCCATAGCTCGTGTTGCCGCGACAATAGTAGACCAGGAAGTCCTTGGTGATCGGATAGCCTTTGATGCGGCCGTCTACAATGTTCAGGCCTGGCATGGTTTGAATTCCGCCGCCCATGACCGGATCCTGGTTGAGCGTGGAGGTCGCCACCTGCGAATCGATCGTGCGCTCGCCGGCATTCGTATCGCCCCAAGCAAATTCAAAATAGTCGGAGTCGATGAACGGAACGAGCGTGGAGGTATCGTCGCTCATCGGATCCGTTCCGCGAAAATCCATCAGGGAATACATCTCCTTGATGGATGGCAGACGCCAATCGCTGTGGCCGCCAAAGCTCGCTGCATTGACCGTGTCGACATACGTTGAGGCCTCGGACTGGGTCATCTTATCGTTGATGTCAATCGTACCGTCTGCGTTCCAATCCGGCGAACGCGTCCACGTCAGGCCGGTGTTATAGTCGTAGACCGTCAGACCGTCAGGGCTGATTTCGTAGCATGGCTGGTTGCCGGTATGGCCGGCATCCTGCCCATGCAATACATCGTTGGTGCCGGGTTCAGAAATTTCGCTGGACGTATCGTAGTACGTGGTTTGGTGCGTGTCCACCACCGCATACGGCACCGTCGGCAGCGCCAGCTCGGTGTTGTCGAACCCGGCAAAGTCGGGCTCATAGCGCTCGAAGCGGAACAGGTTACCGTTATCCGTATAATCCCAGACAAGGCCGCCGTCGGAGGTTACCTCAAACACATAGCCCTCGGTTCCTTCACAGATCAGGGTGTTGCCATTTTTCAGACGCTGCACGCCGGAGATGTGATCCGCATAAAAATTGGTGGCCACGGAATTCGTATAGGTCCAGACCGGAGCCAGCGGCAGGCCATTCGTGTAGCTGCCGTCGGGCGCCACCGGAGGAACGATCTCGTCGACGGAGGAATAATCGCCATCGAGACGGTTCATCCCGTTGTTGAAGATCAGGATATCGCCCGCACCCGGCAGTCCGTCCGCAATCCAGTGGGCGTTGTGCTGCGCAAAAAGCTGCTGGTCGGTGGACGTGCCGGAATCATAGGCCGCCGGATTGCCCCAGCGATAGAGCAGATCGCCCGCGGACCCGGCGGCTTCGGCCGTCGTGGTGCTGTGGTCGATCACCCAGATTTCACTGAAGTTGTGAACACTGACCAGAATCTGGTCGCGTTCCGCGTTGTAGTCGATGGAATTGATATGCAGCCAGTCCGCACTGTTGCCGGATCCATAGTTCAGATCAATCAACTCGGGATGGTCGGCCACCACGCCATAGTTTGCGGCAAGTGGAAAGTAATCCTGGATCAGATGATCCCACGCATGCCATTCCCAGACAATCGTCCCGCCGTAGCTGCCGGTCGGTGCCACCTCGATGATGGAATCGGGCCACAGCTCGCCGTCGTTCAGCAGGCTCGGATTGCGCCCGAGGTTTACCGCCTCGGTCTCCGTCTTTTTCTCCCAGGCAATCATCAGGACATGGCCGTTGGGCAACATCCGGACATCGTGATGCGAGCGATGCTCCGTCGTGTCGTAATCATAGGCCCAGGTCAGATTGCCGTACCAGTCGTACTGCTCCACGCGTCCGGCGCAACCGCCCGTGTTAAAATTCGTGCTGCCCGTGTTGGCCGGGCGCAGCAGCGAGCCGTCATCCAGCAGATAGACCGACTGGCCGGGGTTGTAGCTGCTTGACCACGTCTTCACGATGGTTGAATCGTTATCCATCAAGTAGGTATTGGTCGATGTGAGCGGGCTGAACAAGTTGTAGCCCGACGCCGGCGGCCCGTTGGTATAGGCATCGACCGCCGCGGCTCCGACCGTAAACCCGCCGGTTTTCGTAAACACGGTCGTACCCTGCGGTGTCGTGAACGTAACGGCGCAATCTTTCAGCCCGTCAGCCTCGCCCGCCGGGATATCAAAAACCGCCGTTATTGTATCCAGGCTTGGCCGGTTAACGGATGTTCCAACTAGCGAACCGATCATTACACTGTCCGGCGATATCTGCACCGGAGGAGTCGGCGGCGTAGTGTTTGGCAGCGTGAACGTCACCATCAAACCCGTCGTCCCCGGATCCGCCTGATCAGGACTCACCGCCGTAATTGAGAGCTGTGCAAACACATGACTTGCCGCCAGCAGCGAGCAAAGAAGAACCAACACCTTTTTCATTTTCCGACTCCTTTTTCCATTCACCATGCGCGGAAGCTAGCACGGCGAACCTTAAGCGGAGGTTAAGGAGCCGAATATTATTCGACGGTTATTGGTTAATTGATATCCGTTAACGGCGGGAGGAGTTCGCCACAGAGCACTCGATACAACCATCATGGAAAGCAAAAAGTTAGGCTTGCAT
>JBNLGU010000122.1:0-6245 GCA_050306215.1 Pontiella sp. | reverse complement strand
CGTTCCAAGCGAGCGGGTTTTTCGAATACGTTCACCAGATAATCGCAGAGCCAGGTTGCCGTGAGATCCTCCTGCGCCACAACGTCGGCCGCACCTGAATCCTGCAGCACACGCGCGTTGCTCATCTGGTGGTCGCGCACGGCATACGGATACGGAACCAGCAACGCCGGCACGGAAAACGCGGCCAGCTCGGCGCAGGTGGCCGCGCCTGAACGGCAGATGGCCAAATCGGTTTTGCGATAGAGCGAAGCCATGTCCTGCACAAAATGATGGACATTCGCTTCGATCCCGGCCTCGGCGTAGATCCGTTTCACCGCGCGGCTGTCCTGCAGGCCGGCAATATGTTCCACTGCTAGAGCGACATCCTTTCCAACGGCCGATGCAATCGCCCTCGGCACGATTTCGTTGAGCACCTGGGCGCCGCGGCTTCCTCCCACGATCAGAATGCGCAATGGCTCCCCTTCCCCGCGTACTCGCTGTGGCATTGCGCTGGCCATTTGCAACTCCTTGCGCAGCGGCATGCCCGTGGTTTCAATATTGGAGTGTTTCAGGTAGTAGCGGGTCTTTTCAAAGCTGACAGCGACGGTGTGGGCCTTGTGTGCCAAGAGCGAGACGGCACGCCCAGGCACCAGATTGGCTTCATGCAACACATAGGGAACCTTGAGCTTGCAGGCGGCCTTCACCGGACCGAACGATGCATAGCTTCCCATCGCCAGCATGACGTCGGGACGATCCTTGCGCATAGGGGCCAACGCCAGGCGATAGGCATAGAACAATTTCTTGACGGTCATCAGGCTACGCATCGACAGACCGGACTGGAAACCTTCGGACGGGATGGTGATGATATTTCCCGTCCATTTCTCGACGGCATCGTGCTCCACATCCTTGCCCGCCATCCAAAGCGTCACGTCGTGACCGCGCTCCAGCAGCACATTAGCGGTGGCCAACCCCGGGAAGATGTGTCCGCCCGTACCACCGCAAGCGACCCCGACTTTAAGTTTTTTCCCCATAAAACGATTCCCTTGAATGGTCGCAGGTTCTACCACGCGCCCACCGGATTGACACGTTATTTATTGCTGAAAGCGATATCGTCCCTATAATTCCAGTCAATTAAAGATGGAGTTTGAAACATGGAAGATCTCGATCCGATTAAACTGAAGGCCGAGCTGGATAATTTTAAGAAGGAAAAGGAAAAGATCCGTCAATTAATGGGCCAGATTGGGGGCAAGGAACAAGCGGAACGCGACAAATGGGTCAACATCGCGTTCATCATTGCCATCACCCTGCTGGCGAGCAACGACATTGCGCACCACATCTGGCACGTGCGCGTCCCGATCGATACGGAATTTTCGCTGGTGATCGCCATCTTGCTGGTTTCCATAAAGATCATCTGGATGATGCATAAATCGACCAAGGTGGAACACTTCCAGTTCTGGATCCTGAACTCGATCGAATTCCGGTTGAACGATGTAGCCAAGCAGTTGCGCAACCTCGAAAAAACGGTAATCGACTATCACAGCAAAGGAAAAGTAGAAGCCGATCTCGAGCCGGAGATCATTCCAGCCATCAACGAAATGGAAGAAGTGGATCCAGGGAAGTCTGGCCCGTCATCAACATAAGCAGGCGGTCCACGCCTAGGGCAACGCCGCCGGACGGCGGCATGCGGCCAAGGGCATTGATAAAGTCGTCGTCGATTGCATAGGCTTCCTTGCCTAGCGCCTTGCGGTGTTCGGCACACTCCTCGAACCTTAGGCGTTGCTCCGCCGGGTCGGTCAGTTCGGAATACGCATTGGCCAGCTCGATGCCGTCGATGTACAACTCCCAACGCTCGGCCAGCAGCGGGTTGTCCGGCTTGCGGCGCGACAACGCGGCGGCCTCGACGGGATAATCCTTCAGTACAACCGCCCCCCCCATTCGCTTGATGGCCGGCTCCACCTTCTCCACCAGGTCAATATCAAACCGGTCCTCATCATAATTGCCCGCCGGATCCCAGCCTGCATATTGCTGAAAGGCTGCGGACACGGACAGCGTGGACCAAACGGACGGAGCCCCCGCCCAAACCTACTGGATGAGCGATTTAGTGTCATCGAGCACACCCATGTAGTCGGTGTGGGCCCGATACCATTCCAGCATGGTATATTCGGGATTGTGTAACGGGCCGAATTCCCCGCGGCGAAAGCACTTACCGACCTCGAAGATCCGTTCGTATCCGGCGGCCAGCAGCTTCTTGTGGCAAATCTCGGGCGAGGTGCGGAGAAATCGGTCGCCACTGGGCTCGGCATCGATATGCAACTCCATGCAAGGAGTGCGCAGGCGAATCGGCGTCTCCACCTCGGTAAAGCCGCGATCATAAAAAAACGCCCGGATGCTGCGCATCAGGGCGTCTCTGGCCTGTATGCCATCGAAGTCCATGCCTATCCCTTGGACACGCGGTCGGAATACTGCCCGGTACGGGTATCGATGCGGACCGTATCGCCTTCGTTGATGAAAATCGGCACATTGATTTCGTAGCCGTTTTCCAGTTTGGCGGGCTTGGCTACGTTGGTTGCGGTGTCGCCACGCGCGCCCGGCTCGGTTTCCGCAATCACCATCTCAACGAAGTTGGGAAGCGTGATGTCGAGCGGGCGGTCGTTGTGGAACAGGATTTCCACCTGCATGTCGTCGACCAGGAAATACTTCATGTCGCCCAGCAGCTCGTCGTCGAGGCGCGCTTCCTCGAAGGTTTCGTTGTCGGAAAAGACATACTGGTATCCATCGATGTAGGAGAAGGTAAAGTCACGCGAAATCAGGGCGCACCGGTTGATCTTGTCGACGGAACGGTAGGTTTTATCGAATGTGTTGCCCGTCACCAGGTTCTTGATCTTGCAACGGTAAAGGGCTTGGCCCTTGCCGGGCTTGGAAAAATCGAAGTTGGTGATCATGCACGGATCGCCATCGATCTCGATTTTCAACCCCTTCTTAAGGTCGGATGCGTTGTACATAAGGTCTTCCTCTTGATTTGTTAAAAGCTCTATAAAGGCCGCACACTATGCAGAATCGCGAGTAGCGTTCCAAGTTCGGATTTAACCTTTTCAGCACCACCTGAAAACTCAGTTTTTGAACAAAAAACATAGTAAACCCGCCCAACTCGATGTATTTATTAAAGTAAGTATTTGCATTCAGCGAAATGCGCTGACAGCAGCAAACAAACGAACCTTGAGGGAAATGATATGAAGAAAATCTCTGCGTGGATATTGGTGGTGGCCGTGGCGATGGGCGCGGTACTGTCCTCGATGGCTGCCGAAGCCAAGAAGAACAAACCGAAAAACCGGCGAGCCGTTGAGTTGATTCTTGAAGAGATCGGGGGGGATCACAATCCGGAAAAAATGAAGGTGACCGAAGTCGGCAGCGTAGAAACAGACACGAGCTGGTTCCATATCTACAGTGGTTATCTGCGTAAAGAGTACGAGTATCGCATCATCATTTTCGACAACACCCCGCGATATTTAGGCTACTATCAAACCAAATACCGACCTGAGAACGTGGAACAAGACGCCATCATCCTCTTTGACGAAACCAGTGGCCGGAGACTCAAGTGTCCGCTCAAGGATCCGGGACCGTTGCGAGCCGTCATCTTTAATGAAACCGGAGACACGGCCAATTTTGTAAAGGGGCCGGAGCCGGAAAAGCCGGAAGCTACGACTGATAATGCAGGAGATGCGGCCCAAACCGACACCTCCCTTCCCGGCGAAGAGCAGGACCAGGGCGCGGCAACCGAAGAGCAGAAACCGGAAGAAAAGAAACCGGAAGCCAAGAAGGCCGAATACCGTTCATGGACGATCAGGCGGAATGGCGAGACCATCAGATTCTCAGCGGTTTTCGTGGAAATGAAGGACCGCAAAACCATCGTTGTTAAAAGCTCCAAGAACGGCAACACCGCCGATATTCTGCTGACCGAACTGTCGCCGGCGGACCGGCAGTATCTGCAGGACCTGTTGCAATAGCGGCAATTCCCTACCATTTCAAGGCCGTCGATCCCGGCGGCCTTTTTCATTTATTCCTCAACCGAGAAAATACATGTACAGTATCAGTGAAGTTGCTTCCCGAATCGACCACGCCGTCCTGAAACCAAACCAAACGGAAGACGATGTGCGGGCCAATGCCGCATTGTGCGCCGAGCTCGGCGTGGCGAGCATGTGTGTACGCCCGTGCGATGTGCGGCTGGCTGCCGAGTTGCTGGCCGGCACCGGTGTGAAGGTATCGTGCGTCTTGAGCTTCCCCCACGGCTACGACACTTCGGCCACCAAGGTCTTCCAAGCCCAGCAGGCCATGGCGCATGGTGTTCAGGAAATCGACATGGTAATGAACATTGGCCAATTTCTGAGTGGCAACCTCGAGTGTGTGAAGGACGACATCCTGGGCGTTGTCGAGGTGGCCCATGCAAACGGTGTATTGTTAAAGATTATACAGGAAAGCTGTTTCCTGACACTCGAACAGGTAGCGACCGCCTGCCGAATCGCGCAACAAGCCGGCGCGGATTTCGTGAAGACGTCGACGGGCTTCGGACCATCGTCGGCCACTCCCGAAATCGTCCGCGTCATGGTTGAAACGGTTGGCGGTCAAATGGGTATCAAGGCATCGGGCGGCATCCGCACGTGGGAACAGGCCGTCGGATATCTGAAACAGGGAGCAACTCGCTTGGGAATCGGGGCCACGAAAACCGTGCTGGAGGGAGGCGTGGCCGACAGCGCCTACTAGGAGGCCACCTTGGCCGAGACCTCGACATCCACGGCCGTGGCCAGCTTACCGGCAAACTCAAAATCGAGGCCCGTCGCCCCAAAAGCAAGGCTGATCGACTCCAGCGTGGACTTGGCCGATTTCTGCACTTCGGACTGTATGTTGTTGATGAGATCGACGGCCTGCTGCTCCGCATGGTTCTTGGCCGCATTCACAAGCTTGTTCTTGTCGTCCTCGGAGAAGCCCCCACTAAACACGCCGTTCAAGGCATCGGGCAACAACCAAGGCAACAACTTCGATCCCTGCTCATCGTAGAAGCGAATGTCGCGTATGTTCACTTCATAGTCGCAGGGCGGCATGATGATGGTGTAGCGGCTTGGTCCCGCTTCCCGGATATCGAACTTGGGACTTTGCAGGTTGTAGCGGAAATCGATGGCAAACTCGAAAATCATGGCCATCTTCTTGTTGCTAAGTACCCAACTGAGATAGCGCGACCCGATCTCGCCCCACGAGTGGTCGGTCTCCGTTACGATCTCCTTGGTCAGCACCTTGTAGACCGACAGGTGACCGATGGAACGCAATTGCTCAATGCTGGAAAAAACATGGATTTCCTTGGCGGGCTTTCGCTTCCGGCCTTTGATCCAGACCAACAACACACCTACGCATACCAGTGAAACCAACATACCGATAAAGAACTCACTCATTCAAACCTCCTTGCAAAAACGGTCGGCAGGCAACCGCAAACGTGATCAGCCGACTTCCGGGTTGTTTTGCACATCAAAGTCTACCACCAAAGGTAGGTGGTCGGACAACTGAACTCTCGGCATTTCAAACCGGTTGATCACAATATCGGGGCTATGGAGAATAAAGTCGAGATGGCGTTTCGGATTACGGCTGGGATAGGAAGGCTGCATGTTCCTGTCCGCATTCTTCAGCCCGCTGGCGGACATCAACAGTTTGATTTCGTCCTCGCCCATGAAGGCGTTGAAGTCGCCGGCCACAATGTAGGGCCGATCCGTCTCCTTGATCAGATTGTAGAGATGAAGGATCTGGGCTTGACGGGTTTTGTAGTTAAGGGCCAGATGAACCAGGAAAAACGTCACCTGCTCCAGTTCCAGTTCGATCACGAGTTTTTTCATGCCCCGTTCAAAATAGTGGAATCGTTCCCCGCGGATGGTGTCCTTCGCCAAAAACGCATTCCCTTGCTTGTTGTATATGGGGATGCGCTGCCAGCGGGAGTTTATGGCGTACTTTGAACAGTAGGCGTGGAAATGGCCCAGCTCGTCCGCAATAGTCTGGACTTGGCTTTTGCGTCCGGAACGATAGGAGCCGCTATCCACTTCGACCAAGCCTACAACATCGGGATTTTGCTCCTTGATGAAGGCAATGATTTCGCCGAGATGATTGTGGGTCCGGCCCAGCATGCCGATTACCGGAAGCTTGCGCTGGTTGCCGTGGGTTCCATAGCAAATGTTATACAAAAGAAACCTCATGTATATGAATCTAGTCGCTTTCAGTCCAATGACAAC
>JBNLGU010000121.1:0-6405 GCA_050306215.1 Pontiella sp. | reverse complement strand
CTTCCTTGTTGATGCGGAACACGGATTGGTCTTCCCAGCGACGGGATCCTTCCGCAGGCTGCGCAACGATCGAGGACGTCATGGCCATCACTCCCAAGGTTGATAGTACGGCTTTGAAGAATTTGCTTTCGAACATAATTACACCTCTCCTTATGTAAAAACCAACGGGCATCCCCAACGCGGTTCCCCGCGCTAAGGCAACACCCCCACGCAACGGAACATGCTAATGGCACAGCGCAAGGTGGGCAATGCCTTTATGCAACCGTTTGTCCGGATTGTGCGGATAGGTACACCCGTGTTGCGCCATTCCGCCAAGGCTACTCCGCCAACTCCCCGGCCAGGATACGTGCCACGTTTTCAGCGGCGTCCTGTCCGCCCAGCATGGCGCGAACCTCGGCGTAGCCCGCGAACATCGCCTCACGCTCCGGTGTATCCTCTATCAGCTTTTCAACTTCATCCGCCATGGACTCCGGCCGCGCGGCCTGCTGGAGCAACTCGGGACAGAGGGTGCGGTTCGCCAGGATGTTGACCAGCCCGACATGCTTGATCGTCAGCACCAACCGGGCAAACCAGGCGGTGAACGCACTGGTCTTGTAGACGATGATCTGCGGCGTGCCGATGAGTGCCGTTTCGAGCGTGGCCGTCCCCGAGGTCACGATGGCCGCGTCCGCCTGCCGCATCAGTTCGCGCGCCTGGCCGCGCACCACCGCAAGGTGCGAAGGCTTGATCCGGGCCTGGGCGATCTGCTCGTTTACCAGGCTTTCAATGCGTTGGTTCGGGGAGGCAATCATGAACGAGAGATCCGGGATGCGCTCCTCCAGCAACTGAGCCGCCTCCAGAATGGGCGGCAGAATACGCAGGATTTCCTGGGTCCGGCTACCGGGCAGCAAGGCAATGCGCCGCCCGCCATCCCACGGCAGCTCGGCCGGAGCCTCGGCCAGAAAGTTGTCGATCTGGGCCACCAGCGGATTGCCGACAAAGTCCACTTTCAGGTCCGTACCCTTGAACACCTCCACCTCAAATGGGAAGACCACCATCAACCGGTCAATGATTTGCGCCATCTTCGGTATGCGCTTTTTGTTCCACGCCCAGACCTTGGGACAAATGTAGTAGAAGACCTTTACACCGCGTTGTTTCAGCTCGGCCGCCAACCGCAGGTTAAAACCGGGGTAGTCGATTAGCAACGCCGCATCGGGCTTGCGCCGATCTACCTCCGCCAATACCTGGTCGAAAACGCTTTTCAGGAATCCATAGTGCTTCAGCACCTCCGCAAGGCCCATCACGGACATTTGATCGGTGTGCTGCAACAGCTCGACGCCTTCGGCCTGCAGATCATCGCCGCCGATCCCCCAGAAATCGGCCTCTGGCAAGCGCGCCTTCAGCGCCCGTACCACCTTGGCCGCATGCAGGTCGCCCGACACCTCCCCCGCTACCACTAGAATCGACTTCTTCATCACAAGATTGTTTGCAGAATAATTAAGGACAGAATGATTTTAGATGCTGTGTGGAAGCAAATTATTCTGCCCATAATCATTCTGTCCTTTCCCGGTCCGTACCGCAACGAACGCCATGTCCAGCTGGTTGGCCATGGCCACGAGCTTGTCCTTTTCGAGCAGGATCGTCTTTCCGGCTTCGACCGCCAGGCACGATACCTTCGCTTTTTTCATCATCTTGAACGTCTTCACGCCCACCACGGGAATATCGAAGCGCATGTCGTGGCCTTCCTTCGGAACCTTCACGATCACCGTCCCCGCCCTGCCGACCCGCCCTGCCCGTTTGATGGTCTGGTTGGTGCCCTCGAACGCTTCGACGGCGATGATGATTCCATCCTTAATCGCCACGGTTTGGCCAATCTCGAATTCACTCGTGCCCTTGACCAGCCTCAAGCCCAGCTCGATGTCCGCCTGTTCGCGCTCGGTTGGAGCCCGGCGGCTCAACAGTCCGGCTTGGGGGGTGTAGCATTCCATAAAGGTGTTGCCCGGAAGAACGGTGATGCCACGCGACTCGATTGCCTCGACAATCGCCCCGAAAATAGTATGGGCATTCTTGCTGGGAAGCGAAGCCATTATTTCGCGGGCCATCTTGTCATAGCGCAGATGGAACAGGTTGCTCGGCGCAATCTGCCCCACCATCACGCACTGCTTGATGCCGGTCGACTCCAGCGTATCGAGGAAGGTTTGCATGGCCCCCAGATGGGTCCAGAGCACCTCGTCGGCCAGCAGCAGTACGTCCTTGCTCGTCTCGCCCTTGAAGCCTAGCACCACGATGCGCTTCACGCCTGCATCGCGCGCCGCCTTCGCCAGCATCGCGGGATACGCCTGCCGCCCGGCAATAATGATCAACGATTCAGGAACATCCGGTTTCATAGTGCCCCGAACCATGCCAGAAAAACCAAACCCTGGGAAAATATTTTTTCCAAGGGATCAATGGCATAATAAGTTTGGGACTTCCCTTTTCACCCCCGCCGGCCATCACTGTAAAACAGTCGCATTGCTGTTTGCGAGCAGCTTGTCGTGCCCCTGTGAATGAATGAGATCGCGGGCGGTGACTCCCGCATCGCTGACGATATCGATGTTGGCGCCGGCCTGAATCAGCAGCTTGACGATATCGTAATGCTGTTCCTCCAGCGAAAAATGCAGATAGGTATTGCCCTGCCGATCAGTACGATTGACATCGGCCCCATGCTCCAGCAAATAGTCAACCACTTTGGGATTGTTACCCAATATTGCGCAGTTTATGGCCGTCTGGGACCGCGCGTTTTCTAGATCCGCATCGACCTTTGACTGCAAGAGAAGCGCAACCACGGAAAGCGATCCCTTGAGTGAGGCCACATGCAATGGCGTCCATCCCTGCATGGAAACGGGAGCGACTTGTGCTCCGGCGTCAATCAGAGCCCGCGCGGCATCCAGATCATCGTTTGCCGCAGCGACGTGCAGCGGCGTTTCCCCGATCTGGTCGGCCAGGTTGGCATCTGCTCCGTGCATGAGCAGCAGACCCACCGCATTGAACCGCCCCTTCACCGCCATCAGCAAAGGGGTATCCGCAACCCCATTACGTTGATTCACATCGGCACCATACTGCAACAGCAACCGAACCGCGTCCCTGCCCTTATGGCTGATCGCCCAATGCAAAGGGGTCATGCCTCCTGCATCGGCATGGTCCACATCGGCTCCTTTTTGCAGAAGCAGCTCGACCAGGCCCGGATTGCCAATGGCATAATAGAGGGCCGACCGACCGGAACGATCCATGGAATCTACCTTTGCTCCATGGACCAACAGCTCCAAAGCCATGTCTTCCCGATTCATCTTTATGGCCAGCATGAGCGGAGTCAGTCCCGCCTTGTTCTTGTCATTGATTGCGGAAACATCGGTGGCAAGTCGTTCACTCAAGGCGGCGACCGATCCATGTTCGACGATCCCAAGTAAAGTAGGGTTACGGACATGGTACATGAACAACGCCAGGCCAAGCCCGGCAACCAGCGCAAACATTGCAACAAGCGATATCAAACCAGAGAACCATGGATCCCGGTTTGCAGGTGGTGCGGGTTTCGCATCATCAAGCGCTGTCATCGACGAGCCGTGAACCCAGTACTCCCGTGTGACTCCAAGAACCCGATAACCAAATAAATAGGACACAAGCAACCCTGCCCATATCAAACCATTAAGCCAGAGGGACAGCTTGGTAAGAATGTAGACGCCATCGCCTCTTCCCAGCTCGTCGACCTGCTGGCCGTAATAGCGCACGGCCAGCACCAAAATGATTTCAAGCAAGCCTGCCAACCAAAGCCCTGTGGCCAATCGACGTTTTAGGAAAAAGCAGTTCATTGATACCTACATTTTGATGAAACATCGTTCATTTATGACTTAATTATGGATTTTCTGGCACAAACTTGTATTGAAAAACTGTATGTGGATAATTGTTTTCACATGCTGCCAAATAGCAACCGGAGCCTGTTCCATTGCTTATGCAATGTAGCAACACTACTGAAAACACGTTGCATTATGCTATACTCCCTCATCATCGCTCCCTTATCACGACGCCTTGAATCTGGTAACTTGCAAGAAAAAGACGTCTGATAACTAGCAATTCAAATACCAAACTCTTGAAAATAAGATAATTCGGCTAATCAAAGATCAAGAAAAGTTTCGGAACCATGTACCATCCACTGGATTGCGCCATGTTCAGAGCTGCGTAATCAGTCAGTCCAAACCGGAGCCCCCCACAACCCGCCCATCGACCTTAAATATGATAAACAACTTGTGGAAAAAGAACTCCATCACTGCATCTCGTCTCCACCCATAGGAGCATTTCCATATTCTGCCGAGCTCGCTTCTACCTTCACTCTCATGAGCGATCATCCGCCACCGCATGGAATATGTGATTTATGCGAAGAGGAACGCCGCTTCGGCGTAATCTCACCAGTCGCGACAGGAGGAGCATTGTCGCCATAGCCCATGGCGAAGGCAGATCATGTAATGGGATAACCGGGTTTCACATGCCACTGGACCTGACAGATAAGCCAACCCTTGGAATGGGTGTTTTCCAAGGGTTGGAGTGTAGCGGCTTCGTCTCTTTTTCTTTGAGAGGGAACGCGCAGCTACGTTAACGACTCAATCCGCCTGCCTCATCAGAACTCGTAGACCATGCGGCCGCTGATGGTGTGCGCCTCATAGTCATGGCCGGCACGCCAGTCGAGGTCGACGGCGAGGGTCAGTTCATCATTGAATGAGCAGGAAAGCCCGGTGCCGATCTCCAGAAGATTCTCTTCCGCGCCCGGCATCTGGAACTCGTACTGCCCGCCCTGTCCGCCGACCAGCGAGAAATTGGCGGTTTCTGTGCCGGTGTTTAATTCATGCAACCAGCGGTAGCGTACTTCCGGGCGGACGACGGTGTTTTCGAGGTGCTTTTCAACCGCCACTGCAGCCCCGATGCCGGCAACCGCACTAAAGCGTTCGTATGACGCAACATCGCGCTCCACACCGCCTCCCGAGGACTCCGTGTAATCTTCCTGACGGTAGTAGCTCAGCAGCATCGAAGCCTGCGGAGTGACATACAACAGGCCGTTCAACAGCCGCCATTCGTTGCCGCCGTTTAGTTGCAGCGCATAACTGGTTGCATCGTAATCGGCATGGGAACCGAATGTCGACCCCGACATATCTTCAATGCTGCTTCGGCCAATGGCAATGGCCATATCGCCATACCACGCGTCGGTTCCCATGGACAGGTAGCCCGCCCCAAATCCCGTCTTGGCTTCGCTACGGTCGTCGTTGTGCTGCAGAATCACGGAGCGGCCATAACCGCCGGCCACACCAACCAGGAAGTTACCGCGCGTCCAATCCATGCCAACCAGCGTACCATAAATATTTTGTTCATATCCCGAGAATACATCCACTTGTGCCCGGTCGGAACGCCCATGGTACGGCTTGATCCAGCCACGAGGCCCCTGGTCCGGCGCATGCGGGCCGGACGCACCCCGGGGAATCGCCCCGCTCTTGCGGGAAACCTGCTTGCCAATCGAGCGCAATCCTTCAGTCATGCCCTGGACATGCAAGTAGCTCGGAGCCGAATAGGCATACTGCTGGGTCATTTGCTGGTTCTGCTCGTCTGCGGTCATGGTGTTCAACAGATAGATCATGTCGACGGCGTTGTGATCGCCCAACAACGACATGTCATCGATTTCATCCGCTAGACGGGACATCATCGAATCCCCGGAAAACCCTGCAACGTCGGTAAGATGCCGGCGCCCGGCCAAGGCAATGATATCCTGATCTTCCACAGCAAAGAGTACATCCACCAGCGAGCCGGAGGCATCCAGCTGCTCGAGATCCAGCGAGGAGGCATTGGTTACACCGGCCACGATCAGTTGATCGGCTTCCACCAGCTTGTTGGTGTAGAAGGTATCGAACTGTAGCTCGCCGACATTGCTCGCATATTCAATCTGCGCTCCCTTGTCGAACGCAGCGATGCCACCGACCGTCATCAGTGCCGTTAGCGGCGCGCCGGCCGCATTGGTTTCCACGCCAAAGCGCAGCAGTGAGGTGGCATCCTGATAGTAGTTTCCTCCGATAGACACCCGACCTCCAGGATCAAGGTTGACGGTCGAATAATTCCGGTTGTGCATGTTGGCACCTACCGAAACCAAACCGCCGTCGGCGACATAAAGGGAGTTCCCTCGCCCGCCATCGATCCACACAACCTCGCCTTGTAGCTCCCGCGAGTCCGACAACGAGAAATGGAGCTCCATCTGTCCGCCGAGAGAAAGCTCGGAAATATTGCGCCACGCCGAGTTGGTGCCGATCACCGATACCGTATTGTTCCATGCGTTGGATTCTTGGCCGATCACTCCTCCCACGCTAAAGACCTGTGCGCCATCTTCAATCAACAAGCTGTTGTTTGAACCCTCAC
>JBNLGU010000120.1:0-6494 GCA_050306215.1 Pontiella sp. | reverse complement strand
AGTTGTCGCCATCGGTGCCGGCATCGGTCTGGTTGCGGCGCGTCAGCCACGCATAGAAGCTGCAGCCGATCGGGCCGTGTACCAGGTTGATGATATCGCGCGTCGGACCGAGTACCACACCCTTGCAGCCGGCGTAGGTGCAGCCGCGCTGGGTAATGATGCCCGGAATCGTGCGGACGTTGGACTGGATTTCCTGATCCAGCTTGGTGTCGTTGATCACCATCGATTTCGCGCGTTTGCGTGCAATCTTCGGTGGGTATTTGGCAAGGATTTCTTCCTTCAGCACGGAAGGATCCGGCAGTTTCTTTTCTTCGCTCATTCCAAACCTCCTGAGGAGTCGAGGACGGTGCCGCCCGAAGGACCTTCGGCGGTTTCGCCCGTTCTAACGCGGGTTGCTTCCAATATCGGCAGGACGAAAATCTTTCCATCGCCCGAGCTGCCGGTCTGGTTGGTCTTGATGATGGTCTGTATGGTTTTCTCGACCCAGTCGTCGGACACCACAACGGTGATCAAACGCTTGGGCACGAGCCGCGGACCTTCGCCCAGTTGCGCGATCGCTTCCGGGGCGCCCTCTTCGGCACCGTGCAGGATGCGATAGTCAACCAGGCCCTTCCCGCGGCCCTGAACGCGACCGGTAGCGGTGAAGGAGCTGATGCCCGCTTCGTTCAACGCCCGCTTGGTCTCGTTGATCTTATTCATTCGTATGACGGCCATTACTTCTTTCATGAGTCTCCCTTTGGGATGAATTGCCGATTTAAGATTTCCGATTGCCGATTTGTTAGCTGGGTTTCATCCGCGGGCCAATCAATCGGCAATCATCAATCGCCAATGGGTTAGTCTTCCTTGACGCCGGAGCTGATGGTGTAGATTTCGTCGACGGGGGAGATGAAGATCTTACCGTCGCCGAAGTTCCCGGTTTCGCTGGTCTTGGCGGCCTTAAGGACGGCCTTTACCACGAAGTCCTTGTCGGCGATCGGAACGACGGTCATCAACATTTCCTTCGGCAGCTCGTCGTAGGTGACTTCGCCGACCTTCAGGCCGCGTTGCTTGCCGCGCCCGAAGACGGGCACCTTGGTGACGGCCGGGTAGCCGGCTTCGAGCAGGCACTTCATCACTTCGTCCGCCTTTTCCGGCCGCACGATGGATCTTACGAGTAGTTTAGACATGGGTTTTCCTTTCAATATGGGGCAACCACAAGGGATGCCCTTACAGGTTGGTTATGCGTCGAATCCGAACTTGATCAGCAGCTCTTCGAGTTCCTCGATGGACAGCGGAGTCGGAATCACCCGCATTTCGTTTTCGTGGATCTTCTTCGCCAGCGCGCGGTATTCATCGGCCTGACCGGATTCCGGCGCGAAGTCGATGACGGTTTTGCGGTTGAGCTCGGCGTGCTGCACGATGTTGTCGCGCGGCACGAAGTGGATCATCTGGGTGCCGAGGCGTTCGGCCAGGGCGGTGATCAGCTCGTGCTCGTTGTCGCACTTGCGGCTGTTGCAGATAAGGCCGCCGAGACGGACGCCCCCGGCGTCGGCAAACTTCACGATCCCCTTGCAGATGTTGTTGGCGGCATACATGGCCATCATTTCGCCGGACACGACGATGTAGATTTCCTGGGCCTTGCCTTCGCGGATCGGCATGGCGAAACCGCCGCAGACCACGTCGCCAAGTACGTCGTAGAAGACATAGTCGAGTTTCTGGTCTTCTTCGTAGGCGCCTAGCTGTTCGAGCAGATTGATCGAAGTGATGATCCCGCGGCCCGCGCAGCCGACCCCCGGTTCCGGTCCGCCGGATTCCACGCAACGGCTTGCACCGTAGCCATCCTTGATAACATCATCGAGTTCCACGTCTTCACCCTCTTCGCGCAGGGTGTCGAGCACCGTCTTCTGCGCCAGGCCGCCGAGCAGCAGGCGCGTGGAGTCGGCCTTGGGGTCGCATCCGACCACCATCACCTTGTTGCCGGCTTCGGCCAGACCCGCCACCGTGTTCTGCGTGGTCGTCGATTTCCCGATTCCGCCTTTTCCGTAGATTGCGATTTTTCTCATGGTTCTTCTCCTTGGTTGGTTAACACTTCTTCAATTCACTAACGTCAAAACGTGACAGCCCCTATTGCAACAGGTGTGCCATCGCCCCGTAGTTGCGGGTCGATGGGTTGATAAGTTGTTAATTGTTAGGTGTTAAGGGGAGAGGGTCGGGATGTGGAGTGAGTCGTGGAGGGAAGAGCGCGTTCGGAAATAAATGTCGGATACCGAATGGCTCAAGAGCGACCGGTCATCCAATTATCCTGAAAACAAGGGGTTGTGTAAAAGTACGACATTTATTTCCACGCCCATGTGCGGGGGGAAACAAATGTCCAACTATATTTCGGTTTGCGGAGAGCGGCCGTCCCTGCAGAGCTCGCATGTCCGAATGTACAATCCAGTTGGCTGCGGATCGGATGGTCGCTCTACGGCACGGACTTCGTCGAAGCATCCGTGGCCGGGGCGCTTATGCCGGCGTCTTTGCGGAGGGTGTCGATGTCGAGGTCTTCGATGAATTTGGGCAGATCCTGCCAGATTTCGTGGAAGCCGTAGCCGCCTTCGGTCATTTCTTCAAGGGCTTCTTCCTTGGTCCAATCCTGGACGGCGATGCGGTAGACGGCGCACACGGTTCCAGTGCGGTCGGATCCATGCTGGCAGTGAACCAGCACGGGTTGGTTTTCGGGGTCAATGGCGATTTTGAGGAAGCGGACGAAATCCTGCCGTTCGGGATGCCAGGCTTTCATGTAGATGTGGTCGTTATCGAGGCCGGTGTTGGCAATTTCGTCACGGTCGCTATGGAATGAGCGCAGGTTGACGATGGTTTTGATGCCCATCTGTTTGAGGTTCTTCATGCCTTCTTCTGTGGGCTGTTCGCTGCGGTAGAGGGTGTCGGAAACCTTGTACAGGTTGCCGACGCCGGAAAGCTCGATGGGTTGGGCCCACGAAGCAGGGCGGTTGGTTGAGACGTCATCCGCGAGGCATGCGGTGGCTACAAGTAGACCGGCGACCAACACACGTGCAGTTTTCATGGGTTCATTCTTTCCTCTTCGGCGTGATCAAAGACGGGGCGGGTAATATTCGTCGCGCTCTTCGGGTGTCATCTCCCGGTAGTAGTAGAGCTGTTGCTGGCGGAAGCGCTCCGTCTCGCGGTTTAGCTGCAGCAACTTTTCGGGGTATTGGCCGGAGAGGTCAGTCAATTCGCTGGGATCGGTTTCGAGGTTGACCAGACAGGGCGGGTGGCTCTCGGACGTGAAGTATTTCCACGGGTAGTCGACGACGCCCATGGCCTTTACGATGCCGTGGGACAGGATGTAGATGGGGCCCTTGCGTGGCCCCTTCAAGATGGGTTGCCCCTGGAAGTTGGGATGGTTGCCCATGCCGAGGACTTCGAGGATGGTGGGATTGATGTCGATGAGGGAGATGGGATCGTTGCGGGTCGTCGAGCTGGTTTGGCCTGGTTGCTTAATGAGGGTGCAGACGCGCATCTGGGTGTCGTAGAGCGTGGTGCTGTGCGTGGGATAGCCATGTTCATAGAAGGCTTCGCCATGATCGGCGGAGACAATGATCAGGCTGTTGTCATACAGACCGTTGGTTTTGAGGTAATCGATGAAGGCACCGACCTGGAGATCGACGTAGTGGATCGCGTTATCGAACTTGTTGACGACTTCCTCCGTGTGCGCGCGGTCGTAGTTGAAGAACGAGAAAGGGAATCCGTCGGTGGAGCAGGGTTGGTAGGGGCGGGGGGCGTCCTCCGGGATGTCGTAGGGGAAGTGCGTGCGCTGGAAGTTGAGGTACATGAAGACCGGTTCTTCCGAGCCACGATGTTCAAGGTATTCGATGGCGCGCTCGCAGACGATGCGGTCGTCGATCTTGCTCTCCTTGCCGATGTTGGTGCCCAGTTCATCCTTTGAATGCAGGAAATACTGCAAATCGGTGTTGGCGAAGATGAACCGTTTCATGCCCAGCCAGTCCTCGTTCTGGGCCGAGACGAAGGCGGTTTGGTATCCGGCGGCCGCGAGAATATCGAAGAGCATGACCTTGGGGTAGTCCACTTCCTCGTATTGGTCGAGCGAGCGGGATCGCAGTGGATACTGGGAACTGTGAACGCTGGGCTGGGAATAGCTGGAGTGGTTGGCCGTGGCGTAGGTGCGGGGAAAGATGCTGCTGTCTCCGGCCAGGGCATTGAGGTTCGGGGCCACTCCCTCGCGCGGGTATCCGGTGAACGGGTAGTGGTCCCAGGGAATCGCTTCGAGCATGATGAAGAAGACGTTGGGTGCCCTTTCCGGGGGAGACGCCTGCAAATAGTCGTCCATGGAAACCTGTTGCGGGAGGATGATGTCTTTGATCATTTCTTCGTCCAGCCTGTTTTCCAGGAACACGCCCTCGACAATGGAGGCGGCCAGATACGCGGTGGGCAGGATTTCATTGCGCGCACGCCAGGCGGATTCCTTAATGGACTTGAAGGCGAAGGCATAGGAACTGGTGGAGCTGAAGGCAAAGGCTGCCAGCAGAATGGCGAACACCGTTCCCGAATGCTCCACTTTGCGGTTGTGATAGCGCCGGGTATAAAACAGTCCTGCAATGATGGAGAAAATACCCAGGGCCAGCAAGTGGACACCGACCCTGCGGCCGATATCGGGGAGAATCTGCTTAGTGTCGCTCAGGCCGACCATGAGCATGTCCCATGAAAGGAAGGAATCCGCCTCCAACCGCATGATTTGCGAAGAGAGGTATATGCCGGTAAAGAGAAAGAGAATCAGCGAACAAAGCCCCCATTGCGTTTTATCCACATATCGCGCGGGCAGCAGGATCAGCAGTTGGTTGAAGCCGTGATGTACCAAAGCCAATGCAAGAATCAGCGGTAGCTGAAGAAACCATGCCACAAGATACAGCGCCATGCCGCCATCGGGCATTGTGCCCCGGACCAGTCCGGACATCAGGCTCATCCCGTTGCAGGCGGTGGCCATGCCGAGCCACAAATAGAATGTCTTGATAAAGCGGTTCACCCAAACTCCCTTGAAACGTCGGGAACTTGCTACAAAACCACATGGCGTTCCAATGCTTTTTGTTAGCGATTTGTGAGATGGCCTGCCCTAGATCGTTTTCAACAAAACCATGGCCGCTGTGCTGGAGGGGTACACGGCGTCTGCCCCCTGAAGTAGCATAAGCTAAAGTCTTCGCATTTGCTGGCACATTATTTGCAGGTGGCTGGCGTATGGATTTCATGAACAAGCGAGAACGCACCATATTCTATCTTCTGCTGTTTGCCGGATTTTCAATCCTGCTGGCTGGTTGGAAACTGTTTTGGTTTCTAACGGATGATGCCTTCATAGCATTTCGCTATGTCAGCAATAGTCGGCTCGGATATGGCTATGTATGGAACCCGCCTCCGTTTCATCCGGTAGAAGGATACTCCTCTTTTCTTTGGGTTGCACTCATGGATGGAATATGGCGCATTTTCAACGTGGAGCCACCAGCTATCGCAAATACGGTGTCCCTGATCTTCGCCATGGGGACATTGGTTTTGGGTGCAACCATGATTATGAAGCTGAATTGGTCGGCGGCTTTGAAGCGCTACCGGTTGATTTTTATTGCTCTTTTTCTCGTGTATGTCACCACCAACAGAACGTTTCTTGCATGGAGCAGTTCAGGCCTTGAAACCGCCATGTTCTGCTTTCTGACCACCTTATGGGTTTATGCGATCTGTTTTCTAACGGGAGGAACAGGGAAACATGTATGCGGGACTACCGTGGCGGCCCTGTTGGCGCTAACGAGACCGGACGGGCTCTTGTTTTGCATGGCTTCGGTTTTGTTTGTGCTTATGTCGACATGGCGCGCGGTGTCGTGGCAACGCCTAAAGACAGCGGCCATTGGCCTGTCGCCGTTGCTGGTGGTTCTTGTTCATTTGTTGTGGCGCAAACACGTTTACGGAGTTTGGCTGCCCAATACCTATTACGCAAAAGTGGTGTCGGCGTGGCCCCGGAGCGGTGCGCTCTATCTCGTATCGTTCGTTCTGGAGTACGGGGTGTGGTTCATACTAGCCGTGTCGGTAACAACGATGGGATTGGGACGCAAGGACTGGGTTGGAAAAACCACGTGGGCTCACCTTATGAAGGAGCGAACGTATGCCGTGGTCATCGCTGCCGGAACGCTGCTTTTTCACATGGCGTATTACACATTCAAGGTAGGCGGCGATCATTTCGAGTTTCGCGTGTACAACCAGATAATTCCGTTTCTCTTCATTCTGCTTATATGGTCGCTGAACCGGTTCGGCCACCCACGTCCCGTGATCGCTGTTGGGACGGCGGCGATTGCCATAGCCGTGTCATTACCGGTGCCATGGACTCACTGGGCATTATCAAGAAACGAAACCCGATATGAACAGAGTACGCTCATGTTTGTTCCGATTGCAGATGCGTGGCCCAAGCCGGTCCGGTGGTATGCCAGCATGTATGATCGTTCGCAAGAATGGCTCAT
>JBNLGU010000119.1:0-6597 GCA_050306215.1 Pontiella sp. | reverse complement strand
CTCAAGGTAGACATCAACCGACCATTCAATCCCCATGCGCCCGGTCGGCACGCGATGCTGCGCGATGAAATTTCGATGGCTCCCACGGCCCATGAACTGTGGCCCAGCGTTAAGCCACGGCTGACGGAACATCCCTTGTGCGCGCACAACATCGCCACTGAGAAAAAGTTTACGCGGGCCATGGCCCCCATGCACCGTTTTGGCGAATGGATCGATACATTGCGCGTGGCCCGCAAGGTGTGGCCGGGCTGTGCTTCCTACGCGTTGGAGGATCTGGTGGTCATGTTGGACCTCAAGCCGCGAGTGGACGCGCTCTGTCCCGGTCGGACGGCCCATGATGCCCTGTATGATGCCGTGGCCTCCGCTGCGCTGCTGGAGCATTTGCTGGAACTACCGGGTTGGAGCCACGTGAGTGTGGCTGAACTGGCCTCGATCTAGACCGTTTTTCGGCCCTGATCTGTCGATATTTTCTAAAAAAAATTGATTTTTGAAAAAATTCAAATGTTCATTTGAATGATTGCTGGTACAATAGGTCAAAATAGCAAACGTTGTTCTAGCGGAACCATAAACGGAGGGTGAGTGATGAAAAAATCGACCTTGATGGGAATATTACTGGTGCCGGCCATTGTCGGGGGCTTGCTGGCAACCAATCGCTACGTTTGGGCGGAAGATGAAGAAACGCAACCCGCTGCTACCGTAACCAACATTGCCATCGCGGAACCTTCCGACAGTGAGGAGGGCGTCTCCACCAATTCCCCGCCTCCGGCCCAAACCGTGCTGCAGAGCACATTACCCGAGGATGTGGATCCAAACAGCCCCTTCGCGCAACTTGTCCGCATGGTTCAGGCGGGCGTTGATCAGGGCGTGATGATAGCCTACATCAAGAAATCACCCCGGTTTTTCGAGCTGGATGCCGATGACATCATTTACCTGACCGATCTGGGCACTCCTCCGGAAGTCATTGAAGCAGCGATTGCCCGCGACCAAGAACTTCTGGATGAAGGCATCGGAGCCGGAACGCCCGAGCCTGCCCCCGCCGATGAAGCGGTCGAGGAGGCCCCGCCGGAAGTAACGGTGCAGGAGTTCTACGATACATTGTCGCCCTACGGCACATGGGTGTATGTCGAAGGCTACGGCCGTTGCTGGCGTCCGACCGTGGTTATCTATGATACGGACTGGCGGCCCTACTGCGATAATGGCCGCTGGGTATATACCAGTAATGGCTGGTACTGGATGTCCAACTATTCCTGGGGCTGGACCACATTCCATTATGGACGCTGGTTCCAAGATTCGCGCTATGGTTGGATTTGGTGGCCCGACACGGTCTGGGCGCCGTCGTGGGTTTACTGGCGCTACAACACCAGCTATTGCGGCTGGGCTCCGCTTCCGCCTCATACGGTCTACCGGTCCGGTGTCGGCCTGTTCTACCGTGGAAGCGCTGTGAGCGTCGGGTTCAATTTCAATCTAGGCATCAGCTCCTTCACTTTTGTGTCCACCCGAAACTTCTGCGATCCGAACCCGCGCCGGCATGTGGTCGATCGAAGAAACGTGCGTAGAATCTATGACCGCACCCGCGGGGATTGCCGCTATGATCTCGACCCGCATCGCCGGACCATCGTCAACCATGGCATTCCGGCCGATCACATCCGGACGGCGACGCAGCGGAACCTGATGCCCGTTTCGATCGGATACAGTCGCCAGCGGACGGACCGGCGCAATGCTTCCGAGCGGTTGGACCGGACACACAACCGGGTCGTCATCGACCGGCCGCATTCCCGCCGCTCATCCCAGACTACACGGAACGATACGGCTCGGGTGACCCCTCCAAACGGATCCAGTGCCGGTCCAAACAGCCATGGCCCTGATACCGTGCGGACGCCCCGTAGGGCGGCGAATCCAGGCACAAGCGGCAATCCGCAGAACCGTCAGGATAATCGCACTTGGCACCAGACGCCACCCAAGCGTACCCCGCAACCGGGGAACCAGGGAAATTATACGGGACAGGGTGTTTCCACCCCGCCTAACCATTCGAATAACAACCGAGGCAACTCCGGTACGGTTCGTCCGGAGCGGCGCACGGCTCCGCCATCCGGGAACGAGCGGTCTGTTACGAAGCCAACACCTGCAACTCCGACCCAGCCTTCGGCTCCGCGCGTAACGACCCCGCAAAACCGCTCCAAGCCAACACCTGCGGTTCCGCAGCGGAACCATTCACCTCGCACGACGTCCCCGAACCGAAGTATGGGGAACGCGCCGCCTAGCAATAGCCGGCAGTCGACTACCCCTCGGCGACAGTCCACCTCTCCGCAGCGGTCCACGCCTCCGAAGCAGTCCGCCCCTAGGCGACAGTCCACGCCGCCAAAGCAGTCCTCTTCTCAGCGGCGATCCACGCCTCCGAAGCAGTCCACGCCTCCGGCGCGCGTAACTCCACCGAAAAACAACAACCAGACGCCGCCCAAGAAAGCGGTCAGATCTCCGAAGGCGCGACCGGCCACGCCGTCAGCGACGCGCTCCCAAAGGATGCAGTCCAACAAGTCGGACGACGATAAGTAGGTGGGTGATGGTCTGGGCTTATCCCAACAGCATTCGTTCGGTGGTCGCCCAGTCGATGCATGGATCGGTGATGGACAGTCCATACTTGAGGTCGCCCGAAATCTTCTGGTTGCCCTCTTCGATGAAGCTCTCCACCATCGCCCCCGTGATGGGGGAGTTTCCCTTTGCGCGTTGATTCAGAATGTCATCCCACACCTTGATCTGGTTGCTGGCAATCTTGCTGGCGTTGGCGTGCGAGCAGTCGACCATCAAGGTCGGCTCAAGGCCGGCAGCTACAAGCTTGCAGGCAGCGTAGGTGACTTCCGGAATTTCGAAGTTGGGTTGCTTGTCGCCACCGCGCAGGACCAGATGGGTATTCGGGTTGCCAGCGGTAGTGACCACCGCGGTGTGGCCCTCCTGGTCAATGCCGAGGAAACTGTGCGGAATGCTGGCCGATTCGATGGCGTTGATCGCCACCTGGATATTGCCGTCGGTGGCATTCTTGAAGCCCACCGGCATGGAGAGTCCGCTGGCCATCTCGCGATGGGTTTGCGACTCCGTCGTGCGCGCTCCGATGGCCGACCAACTGACGAGGTCGGCGGTATACTGCGGTACGATCGGATCAAGAAACTCCGTGGCGATCGGTAGGCCCAGTTTGATAATGTCGAGCATCAGCTGGCGGGCGGCATGGAGGCCGTATTCCATGTCGCAGGAGTCATCCAGATGTGGATCGTTGATGAATCCCTTCCAGCCAATCGTGGTACGCGGTTTTTCATAGTAGACACGCATCACGATGAAGAAGCGGTCCTTGACCTGTTCGGCCAAAGCGGCCAGCCGCTTGGCATAATCCAGCGCTGCCACCGGGTCGTGGATCGAGCAGGGGCCGATCACCACCAGCAGGCGGGGGTCTTTGAGGTGAATAATATTGCGCACGGTCTGGCGGTCCGCCAACAGCTTTTCCTTCAGCTTTTCGCCCAGCGGAAGCTCCTGTTTGAGTTTGGCCGGGGTAATCAGTTTCTTGAGCGATACAATGCGCAGGTTTTCGGTAAGATGGATTTCATTCGTCATAATGCGCGGGAATTAATCACACTTTTCTCCAATTGGGAAGCACGAGTCATTGGTTTTAGGGGGGAGGGGCGGAATACACCCGTTTCCTTGCGTAATCCGAAGCCATACAGAATGGCCTAAATCATGTGCGAATAACATTTATTTTGGCGAATCGTAATTTTTAGGGGTAGCGGAAACGGGAAAGGTAGCTTAGATTATTCGGTATGAGATTCGAAGCGCCCATTTTATTGTTCTGTTTTGCCATGCTGTGCGGCGCGGCGAATACGGTTGAGGAATTGGGCGTTCGGGTTGGTGATTCCTCGATTGCGGTCCGCAACCATCTTGGTGAGCCGCGGATTGAGTTTCCCCTCAAAGGGCAGCTGGTTCAGGACTACGGCCACTGCATCATTACCTCCAGCAACGGTGTGGTTACTTCGGTCAAGTTGAGGAACGAAACCAAGACGCAGCAGGAGCCGGAGAAGAGCCGCGTTGCCCCCACGATCAAAAGCTTGACGGCCAAAGCGGAATCGGGTGATGCCGAAGCGCAATACTGCCTCGGGTATTGCTATCAGACCGGAGAAGCGGTACCTCGCAACATGGTCGAGGCTGTCCGCTGGTATACCTTGGCCGCCATGCAAGGCTATATGCCGGCACAACACAATCTCGGTGTCATCTACATGAACGGCGATGGTGTGTCACGCGATTACGAGCAGGCCTACACCTGGGCACTGCTGGCACAGGATAATGGAAACAGCGAATTGGCCAACATCCTGATACGGCGGATATCGACCGACCAAGCCGCCGCCGGATCCCTTCGGGCGCAGCGCATTCGCGATGGTGTTGAAGAAATCCCCTACGGCACGCCCGATGAAACGAGCACCGTCGCCAAGCAACAACAGAATCCTTCCGATTCCTCCGCCGATTAATCCTGTGCGGCTTGCGCCGTTCCTTGCCGGCTGCCAATCACAATGCCAACCACGATCAACACCATGCCGGCCAGGGATGGCCACGTGGGCGATTCATTCGGCAGCAACAGCCAGCTCAACGCTGCACCGCTCAGCGGAATCAGGAATTTCCAGAGATTGAGTTTCGACACCTTCATGCGGCCCAGCAAATGGAACCAGATGGCAAAGGCCACCGAAGAGATGGTAGCGAGCCATAACAGCTGTCCGTAGAAGCTGGCCGGTAACATCGCGTTTGGAAGACCCTCGAACGGCAGGGCAATCAACAGAAGGACCGCGCCGCCGATCAGCATCTGCGCGCTATTCAGCGCAATCGGCGGAAGACCGCCCTTGCGCTTGGCCACCACCACATTGCCGACGGCCGATACGATGGAGCCGCTAAGCAACAGCAGCATGCCGCAAAACTCCTTGAAGCCAACCGGATTCCACGGCTTGGATGCCAAGCTGATGCAGGCAATGCCCCCCATGCCGAAGGCAATGCTGGTCAGGGTGCGGCGTTCCAGCTTGTCGTCATGCATCAGCCAATGCGCCACCAGTGCGGAACACAGGGGGCCGGCTCCCATGGTGATGGCGCCTTCGGCGCCGGGCAGCCATGAGAGGGCGATGAAGAAGGTGGCATATAGGTAGATCGTATGGAAAAGGCTCACCAGCAACACCGTTGAAAACTCCCGGCGCAACAGTTGCCAAGGCGCCAGCCAATGCTTGCAGAACGGAATCTGGATCAGGCCTGCCAGCACAAACCGCATGCCCGCCAGGGTGAGCGGGGTCTGGTATTCCAGCGCATGCTTGACCGTTACAAATGCGGACGACCATAGCAGGCACGCGAATACCGCCATCAAGGTGTTTCGAAAGGTTTGGGAATGCATCGTGGTATCATCCGTGCCTTGACGGCTGGGGGCAAGTGGTATGGCGTGCAATGGAGCAGGGGTTATGGGTGCTTGAGCAGGTTTAGCGCGGCCTTCCAAAGCTCCGGCAGGTTCTTCACGCCAAACAGGACCTCGCCCGACTCCGGTCCGGCCGCCACGGTGTTTTTCAGTTCTTCAAAATCCGCCGCCGTCCGGGTGTCGCGATCGCGGCCCAGTTGCATGAGTGCTACCAGTTCGCGCCGGACTTCGTCGTCCAGGTTGTCGAACAATCCGCAGAACCGGGCGTGCTCCTTGCTCGTCATGTAGTCGATGGCCGCGCCCTCGCGGGCATCCTCGCCTTCATGCTTTGCGTCATACTCGTCATCCAGGATCTGGTGACCGGCATTGTACAGGGCGGTCAACATCTCGATTGTCGTTTCGTGAACTTTCATGGGGTCCTCGCATTTGCTTCCGATTGCCTTCAGCATACGCGCCGGAAAACGTCCGTGCCAGAACTATCGGGCCGTCTACAGGCAGGCAGTTATTGCAGGTATCCGCAAAAAAATCCCCGTGGTGCCACGCACAACGGGGTTGGGAAAATGGTGGGCGATAGAGGATTCGAACCTCCGACCCCTACCATGTCAAGGTAGTGCTCTAACCAACTGAGCTAATCGCCCTCAAAAAGGAAGCCCGGAATATACGGATCGGGCAGAGGGGTGTCAATCTGCTCGATGCAAAAAAATATCGGTTCTTCTACGCCGGCACATCACACCGGTTGACACCGGTTGAATTCTGGTCGAATCGGCGGGCAAGGTCAGCGCTCGGAGGAGCGGACGAGGGCGAAAAAACGGTCCTGATATTGCTCCATCAGTCCGTTTTTCTTGAGTATGTCGGCGAGGGCATTGATCTTCGAGTGGTCGCGCGAAGCCTCGAGGAATGCCTGGTCGATCCGCTGTGCCAGGCTCTTTTGCCTGGCCGTCGCCATTTTCCGGATGTCTTTGATGTTGTCGCTGGCCGAATGCTGCACTAGTTCGACCATGAGTTTGAGCAGGCAGACCTCCCAGGGATCGTCGACGCCGAGCAGGATGGCGCTGAGCGGGTCATCCTTGGCTTCGACCTCCGTCTTGACCCGGTCGAGCACGTTGTCGATATAATCGCTGACGATATATTCCTTGTTTTCCTGCTTCTGGATCCTAAAGCCATATTGAAGG
>JBNLGU010000118.1:0-6692 GCA_050306215.1 Pontiella sp. | reverse complement strand
AGACGCTGGTCCGCAACCGCCTGCGCAACCGCATCGTGGTTCAGTCCGACGGACAAATGAAGACGTCGCGCGACCTCGCCATCGCCACCTTGCTGGGGGCGGAAGAGTGGGGCGTGGCAACGGCTGCGCTCGTGGTGCAGGGTTGCATCATGATGCGCAAGTGCCACTCCAACACCTGCCCGGTCGGTATCGCAACCCAGCGCGGCGATCTGCGTGCCAAGTTCGATTCCTCCCCGGACTATGTGGTGAACTTCTTTGAATTCCTGGTCGATGGCCTGCGGGAAATCATGGCCGAACTCGGCTTCCGTACCATCGACGAGATGGTCGGCCAGTCGCAGTGCCTCAAGTTCCGCGACGATGTTGATCACTGGAAGTACAAGAACCTCGACCTTTCACCGATCCTCCACAAGGAAACGATCGGTGCAGAGGAAGGCGGTACCTACCACAGCAAAGATCAGAACCACATGCTGGAAGAGGTTATCGACTGGAAGCTGGTCGAAGCGGCCAAGCCTGCTCTTGAAAACGGCGAGAAAGTTCAGGCCGAGTTCGAAGTGGTCAATACCGATCGCTCCGTCGGCACCATCCTGTCGCACGAAATGACCAAGATCTACAAGGACAAGGGGCTTCCGGACGGCACCGTGCACTTCAAGTTCAAGGGCTCCATCGGACAGTCCATGGGCGCATTCATGTGCAAGGGCATCGAGCTGGAGCTCGAAGGCGACGCCAACGACTATGTCGGCAAAGGACTTTCCGGCGGGCATCTTGCCATCTACCCGAACCGAGGCGTCCCGTTCGTCGCCGAAGACAATATCCTCGTCGGTAACGTCTGCTTCTACGGGGCGACCGGCGGCAAGGCCTTCATCCGCGGCGTGGCCGGCGAACGCTTCTGCGTACGCAACTCTGGCGCGGAAGTGGTGGTCGAGGGCATCGGCGACCACGGTTGTGAATACATGACCGGTGGTTTGACGGTCATTCTGGGCAAGACCGGCCGCAACTTTGGCGCGGGCATGTCGGGAGGCATCGCCTACGTCTACGACGAGAACGGCGACTTTGCCGAAAAGTGCAACATGGAAATGATCGAACTCGAGAAGGTTCATGCCAACAAGGATATCGACGACCTGAAGTCCATGATCGAAGCCCATCAGGCCAAGACGGGTTCGACCGTTGCCGAAGGTATGCTGGCCAATTGGGATGAAACGCTCAACAAGTTCGTGAAGGTGATCCCGACCGACTACAAGCGCATGCTCGAATACATCGAGTCGGCTCGTGAAACCGGCGAATATGAAACCGAAGAACAAATCATCGATGCGGCATTCGATATGCACATCGCGGCCATGAGTGCCTAAACGATCTGTTAAGGAGATTTAGTTATGGGAAAACCAACTGGATTTTTGGAATACGTACGGCAATCCAACCCGATGCGCGATCCGCAGGAACGCGTGAAGGATTGGGATGAAGTCTACATCCTGCGCGACGAGCAAACATGCCGCGAGCAGGGGGCCCGCTGCATGGATTGCGGCGTGCCGTTCTGCCACCGGGGCGAAATGATGGAAGGCGGCGCAAGCGGCTGCCCGATCAACAACCTCATTCCGGAATGGAACGACCTGATCTACCGCAACCGCTGGCATGAAGCGCTCGACCGCCTGCACCACACCAACAACCTGCCGGAAGTTACCAGCCGCGTTTGCCCGGCACCGTGCGAGGCCGGCTGCGTCTTAGCAATCAACGAACCGGCCGTCACGATTCACGACAACGAGCGCGCTATTATTGACAACGGTTTTGCGCAAGGTTGGGTGGTCCCCGAGCCGCCGGAAATCCGCACCGACAAGAAGATTGCGGTCATCGGATCCGGCCCTGCTGGCATCTGCTGTGCCCAGCAGCTCAACCGCGCTGGACACAACGTGACCGTCTACGAACGTGCTGACCGCATCGGCGGCCTGATGATGTACGGCATTCCGAACATGAAGCTCGACAAGAAGGTGATGCAACGCCGCATCGATATCATCGCCGAGGAAGGCGTGGTCTTCAAAACCGGCGTGGAAGTGGGCAAGGACATCTCGGCCGCGGAACTGAAGAAGAAATACGATGCCGTCGTGCTCGCCACCGGAGCCACCAAACCGCGCAATCTTCCTGTGGAAGGCCGCGACCTCAAGGGCGTCCACTTCGCCATGGAATTCCTCCATGCCAATACCAAGAGCCTGCTCGACAGCAATTTGCAAGACGGCAACTACATCTCCGCCAAGGGGAAGAAAGTAATCGTCATCGGCGGCGGTGACACAGGGACCGACTGCGTTGGCACCTCGCTCCGCCATGGGTGCGAGAAGGTGACCCAGCTCGAAATCCTGCCCAAGCCGGAGGCCGACCGCAACCGCGTGTCCAATCCGTGGCCGCAGTGGCCCAAAGTGTACAAGCTTGATTACGGTCAGCAGGAAGCCATAGCCCTGCAGGGCAAGGACCCGCGCAACTTCTCGGTCATGACTACCAAGTTCGAAGGCGATGCCGAGGGCAAGCTCGTTGCGATCCACACCGTTGAGGTCGAATGGGTGGACAACGGCAAGGGCGGCAAGATGCCCAAGGCGGTCGAAGGAACCGAGCAACGCACCGAAGCTGATCTTGTACTGCTTGCCATGGGCTTCCTGGGACCGGAAGATCCGGTGGCCGAGCAACTCGGAGTCGACCGCGACGCCCGCTCCAACTACAAGGCCGATCATGAAATCTACACCACCAACGTGGATAAGGTTTTTGCCTGTGGCGACTCCCGCCGTGGCCAGTCGCTCGTCGTTTGGGCCATCAACGAGGGCCGTGGATGTGCCCGCGAAGTGGATAAATACCTAATGGGCGACACGGTCCTACCGTAATCATTGTCCGCCAGACGCAAGAAACCCGGAGTCTCCGCAAGGAACTCCGGGTTTTTTATTCGTTGATCAAGGATCGTGTACGTGTATGTCTTCCTCGGAGCTGACTTTGCGTTTGATGGCGTCGAGTTCGGCAGTGACCAGTTGGTCCATCGTGGTGTTCGGGCATTTTCCCAGCTGGCCGGAAAGGTCGACTGTTTTTTCGTAGATGCTCTCCGGATGGTCTCCGCCCGGTGTGGTCCGCCGCACTTCGAAGCGGAACTCGCTTTCATTTTGCTCGCTGCGCACAACAAACAGATGATGGTCGATGCCTTGGTGCAGGAAACGATCTTCGGCTACAATATGTCCAATCATAACAACCTCCGTTAACTGCTGTTATCCTACTGTGCATCCCAAAGATTGGAAAGTTGGTTTTCCAACCATTCCAAATCGGATACATTGCCGCGCATGCATAAATACAAAGCCCATATTGCCCTGAAGAACGGGGGGCGCCGTGCGCCGGAGCAGGTGGTGGCCGAGCTGCTGCACGCCATGTTTGGCGACAGGCGTACTCCGGTGCTGGTTGCGGTTGGCGGACCGGGAGGAACGGGGAAGTCCTCTTTTTCCAAGGCATTGGCCGAACAGCTCGGCGAGGCCGCGGTGTTACGGCTGGACGACTACAAGACCTCGCGCGCCTTTCGGGCAGAGCGCAACATCTACGGGCCGCATCCGGAAGCCAACAAATTGGAACTGCTCAAGGACCATCTGATCGAAATGAAGGCTGGCCGCTCGTTCCGTCGGCCGCTCTACAATAAGACGACCGGTGAGGCAACCGATTCGACGCCCTACGAGTCCCGGCGTTTCAACATCCTCGACGGGGAGGTTGCCACCTACCGCGAATTCCGGGAGCTGGTCGATTTTTCCATCTTTATCGATTCCGATTGGAAGACGCAGTTGGCGACCCGGGTGGAACGGGATATCGAAGCGCGCGGGTACGAGCGCGAAAAGGCGATTGCCACTTTCCTGCAAAGCAACCTGCGCGAGTTTTCCGAATACGGGGCCGAAAGCAAGAAGTGGGCGGATCTTCATATCTATTGCGACGAGGAATACCATCTCGAGATCGAGTCGGTATCCGACGAACTGTTTCAGCGGCATGGAAAACAGTTTGCTTCCGAGTATGCGGAGGTCGGCTTAAAAGGGCTGGTGGTACCGGTACTAACGCCCTTCGACGAAGCTGGAATGATTGACCAGCGGGCGTTCATCCAGCATTTGGAATTCCTTGCGCACCACGGTATCCATCGCATTATGGTGAATGGGACGACGGCCGAATTCTATTCCCTGCTGTCGGAGGAACGTAAGACCCTGTTGAAGCTGGCCCGTCGCTATTTCCCGGGACTGATCGTCCTGCATGCCGGCGGAACGGGCCTGGCCCAGAACCGGATCGAGATCCAATGGGCGAACGAGTTGGGCGCGGATGCCGTGGCCGCGTTGCCCCCCATCTATCCGGCCGGGCTCTCCGAAGCCGGACTCATCGATTATTTCTGCGCCTTGGAAGCCGAAACCGACGTGCCGTTTATCCTCTATAATTTTCCCAAGCATTCGGGGAATCCGATCACCGCTCCCATACTCCAGTCCGTTCCCCACTACGGCATCAAGGATTCGGCGCAGAATCTGGATTTGATGGAGCATACACCGCGTTATTTTGTGGGAAGCAGCACCAACATCTATGACCCGGTCCAGCAGGGCGCGGCCGGCTTTGTGTGTGCCACGGCGAATGTCCGTCCGGATATCTATGCCGCGATGGAAACGTTGGTGGTCGCCATGAAAGTGGGGGAGGCAGCCGTCTTGCAGGAGGAGATTCGCGCCTACAGCAAGCCGTTTAGTGCCGGCGGGGTGCCGATGCTAAAGCAGGCGCTGGCGCGAAAGCTATCCGGATATCCGGTGAACGTTCGGTGCCCGCTGAAGTCGAATTGATGTACGGTTTTGTATAAATTCAAAACGCTATGAACGGTTGCAAAACCGCGCTGCATAGAACATCAATGAAGCTTATGAAAACGCGACAACTGCTTATCCTATGTGCTGCCGCCGCCGTACTACCGGGGTACGCCCAGACATCGAACACCGTTGAACAATCGGCGACCGCAACGGCGACCACCAACGCGACGGGCGGGGGAACGGTACTCCCCAGGCGCTACATGGAATTTCTGAACCGTGGCGTGGTCGCGATCAACGCAGGCGGGAAGGTCTATGTCAGCTGGCGCCTGCTGGCAACCGATCCGGATGATATTGCCTTCGACGTCTATCGCCGTGTCGGGAACCAACAGCCGGTTAAGCTGAACAACGAGCCGATCTCCCAAACAACCGATTTTGTCGATACGACAGCGAATCGTGTTCCTCCCCATACGCGCTACTTTGCTGTGCCGCTGATTAACGGAGAAAAAAGCGAACCCGAATGGGCCGAGGCCCCGGTAAAGGCCAGCCCCTATCTATCGATCAAGTTGGACCGTCCGAGCGGCGGTTATACAGCGAACGACTGTTCGGTGGGCGATCTGGACGGCGATGGGGAGTACGAGATCATTCTCAAATGGGAGGGCGAGGCCCACGACAACGCCCATGGGGGCAAAACGGACAATGTATTGCTGGATGCCTACAAGCTCGACGGAACCAAGCTGTGGCGTATCGACCTTGGGGAGAATATCCGGGCGGGGGCGCATTATACCCAGTTCATGGTCTACGACTTCGACGGAAACGGGAGGGCGGAGCTGATCTGCAAGACGGCCGATGGAACCAAGGATGGCCAGGGCAACTATATAGGGGAACGGCACGATGATTGGGTGAATGGCGACGGACGCATCCTGTCCGGCCCCGAATACCTGACCTGCTTCGATGGAGTAACCGGTGCCGCGATCTGCACAACAAACTATGTGCCGTACCGGGTGCCCGGGAATCCTTCGGAGCTCGAGCCGTCCGACGGGGAACTGAAGCGGCTGTGGGGCGATGGCTACGGGAATCGCAGTGAGCGCTATCTCGCGTGCGTGGCTTATCTCGACGGCGTGCATCCTTCGGTGGTGATGTGCCGCGGCTACTATACGCGCACGTTTCTGGTGGCATGGGATTTTGACGGTGGAAAGTTCGTGCAACGTTGGGTGTTCGACTCGGACCAGGTGGAAGGCGAATACGCGGGGCAGGGAAATCACAGCCTGGCGGTCGGCGATGTGGATGGCGACGGCAAGGATGAAATCCTGTACGGGGCCATGTGCGTGGACGATGACGGGACCGGCCTGTACACCACGGCCATGGGGCACGGTGACGCGCACCATTTTACCGACCTCGATCCGGACCGACCCGGACTGGAAATGTGGACATGCCAGGAGCACCCTCCCTATGGCAATGCCCTGCGCGATGCCGGAACCGGTGAAATTATTTTCCGTCGCGAAGCCGGCAAGGATACCGGCCGCGCATGTGCGGCCGACATTGATCCAACCCATCCCGGTTGCGAGCTATGGGGCTCCACCGGATGCCCGCTCTATGATGCGAAGGGCAACGTGATTACCACCAAATACCGGTTGCCCATGAACTTTGTGGTCAACTGGGACGGCGACGATCTGGTGGAACTGCTGAGTGGAACCACGATTTCAAAGTACAACTGGAAAACCGGGGAATTGGACGTCCTTCTCGAGGCATCGAACTACGATTGCGAATCGAACAACGGTACCAAGGCGACGCCCTGCCTTTCCGGCGATATCTTCGGCGACTATCGGGAAGAGGTGATCTGGCGCACCGATGACAGCAAGGAGTTGCGCATTTTCAGCACCACCATTCCGGCCAAGCGCCGCCTCATTACCTTGATGCAGGATC
>JBNLGU010000117.1:0-6695 GCA_050306215.1 Pontiella sp. | reverse complement strand
GCCAGCGTCGATCCACCGAACGTTCGCTGATGCCGAGCGCGTCCGCGACCTCTTTGTTCGTCAAACCGCCAAAATATTTGAGCGTCACAATCCGCGCCTCTTGCGGGTGAACCTTTTCAAAATGGTTGAGGGCATCGTCGACCTGTAGAATCTTCTCATCGGGCTCGATTCCGGCCAAATCAAGCATATCGATATCGAGCCGTTGCCGGTCGCCGCCGCGTTTCAATGCATGTTTCTTCCTTGCATGCTCGACCAGAATACAACGCATCGCCATCGCGGAAGCCGAGTAGAAACAAGACCGGTTTTCCCAGTTCTGTGCCTTGGCATCTACCATCCGAAGCCATGCTTCATGTACCAGAGCCGTTGGCTGGAGGGTATGGTCGGCGGGTTGTTTCGCCATCTGCATCCTGGCCAGTTTGTGCAATTCCGCGTACACCAAGGGAAACAACGCCTTGACCTTCTGGTTGTCGCCCTCTTCGCCGGATTGTAGGATTTCCGTAATATCGCTCATGATGCTTTTCGGAACGCTTTACCTGAAAGCAATGCAGAGTGTTTCGCCTAAGGAAGAAAATCAACGAATAAAATAAATCCACGCCGTATTTTGAAAACCACCCTGAACGCCAACGGCTTTTAAATAAACGGATTACCAAATAGCAATCAAGCCCATCAGTTACAAGCATCCTTTGCCGTCGGGATATGCCCACCCGGCCCAGTTACCGTTCAGTCCGGTCCTCGTTGGACAGCTCCATGTGATGCAGCGGCAGGGCCAGGATAATGTGACGCAGGACCAATAGCGCCGGATCCGTGACGTAGTGTGTATGCGGCCGATCGCAACGTTCGGATAGACCGCAATGTAGAAGGTTCCGGTGTGGGCGCCGTTGTCGGACCGCCAAGTCTGTGCAACATGAAAAGGACATCCGGCGTCTTTATTACATTCGTTGTTAGCGCAATCGTCTAGCGCGCCGTTTGACTCGCGTTCAACGCCCCGAATGACGGACCTTCCAATGTTATTTCGTTTGGATCGGCGTTCATTTTCGATACCAGCTTTTCATTTACGGGAACCGTCTTGAATATCGGCAGAACCGGCCGTTTACCCGCGTCGGAATCAACCATGGCGTATTGTCTGTCCTTTTCTTCGACCAGCAGACGACACCCGAAGAAACCTCCGGGAATCTCCCCGATCAAAACCTCCATGTCGATACGCTGTCCCTTTTTCAAATTCATCCAGTCCCCCATGACCAACCGGTTTGCGGCACACATGTAGCTGCCATTCCCGTTCAGGGAGCTTCCATCTTCTCCTTTGATTTGACCCAGCAAACCACTGAACCCTTCCCCGGCCTTCAAGCCGCGGGATAGCACTGGGAAGACTTCCAACCATTGGGTGCCCTTGATTGATCCATAGTTGTTCCGGTTGATCTGGAACTTGCGGTTGTCGTCATCACGACTGCTCCAGTTGGTCATCCTGCCGATATGTTCAGGCCAGCAGGCATCCAGCACGACTCTTCGGTTTGCACGGACAATCAACACATCGTCGGCCAATCCGACAAAGCGGTACTTTCCGTCTTCCGGAGCGACAATCTGCCCCCGGTAGACGCAAATCCAGTAACTCGGCTTCACTTCGTTATCCACCCCGAAGGCCTTGGGGGCCTCGTTCGCCCCCATGGGCGGGAAATTAAACGCCGTGGCGTACTTCTGCTTGGGGGCAACGAAGTAATCGCGCAATTCGGTCGCCCTCATGCCGGAGCTGACGAAGCTGTTGATCACCTGCATGCACAAACTCTGCGCCTCTTGATTGAAGGTGTCCTTTTCAGCCAGCCGACCAATCGCCGTCAGTTCATGCCTTGGCGTTTGTTTTAAATCGTAGAAGTGCCCAATGAATTCATTTCCTTCGCCCTTGCTCTTGCTGCTCCCGAAGAGGTCCATATCAAAACCGAAACCCAATCCTCCGAGCCCGGTGCCGGAACCATACCCCGTCCCACCCTTGACCCCCACAAGTTCAGGCATCTTGATATCTACGTTGACCTTGGTCTTCGTAACAATCGTCTTCCGCAACTTAGGGGCTTGCGTCTTTTTCTGTTGTTTGACGGGAACCTGCAGTTTCCTCAACTGCATCTTAGGACGTTTGATTTCCTTCACTTCAAAGGTTTGTTCCGGCTTAACATAGACCTGAACGGCAACGAAGGTCAGTGCCACCGCGATGAACGCAACATGGACCAGGACGCTCACCACGAATGCGCTTGATTTCCTGTGGTTTAGAAGAAACTTTTTCTTTTGCATAGGCTCCATATGTACCTTAAACGTCCAATCTACCCGTCAGACTATTGTTTCTCACAAAAGGGACTTATGCCGATTCATAAGCCCCATCCTGCCTTCATAATCAAGGAGGAGTGACCTTTCGACAGGGATGAGGAAAAACCCCGCCGAAAGGCAACCCCTCAATGGAGATTAATGAGCTTCGATCCTGTAGAACTTTTCCGCCTCCGTGCCCAGCGGTAGCCAGTCCGTCATGATGTCCCCGGTGCCAATCACCGATTTTTCGACATTCCAGATTCCATCCGTTAGATTGGTGGTACTCAGAATGTCGTAGTTGATGCCGGCTTCCGACCACCATTCAAGATTGACCAGACCGCCACCGATACTGACCGGTAGCATGTTGGGCGTTACCGTCGGGCCAGTGCTGGTTCCGCGCTTCACCAGCTGGAACGCACTACTGTAGTTGGACGATATTTCAATGATCCCGAGTTCGTTCGGTGTTACTTCCGGGATAACCACATAGTTCTGGCCTTCCACATAGTTGCCGGGATCGCTCAGGAGCGCCGCACGGTCGGTGGCAATCGAAGCTGACGGCAAGTTTGCGCTACCGGTCACTATCGAATAGGTCTTCTCGGAGTCGGCCCGGTTCCACGTCCAGTAAATGTAGACGTCGTAGGCTGCATTGGTATCCAACCCGGAAAAGCGTGCAAATCCGTCATTATTAGGGTCGCCTTGCGTGGCTCCCCAGATGGTGTTGGACAGAGCCGTAAACTCATCATAATACGCCGCCCACGACTGGGGGCCGTCGTTCCAGTTGCCATCGCCGGTTTCAAATACGATGCCATTGGTATAGGAGCCATTGGCATCGGCCAGGAACATCGCTCCGGGATTGCCCCACGGATCGTTTGGGGAATAGGCATTGTTCCATACATTGGATCCTCCCGTCGTCGGGGCAGCCAGCACCCCTCCGTCAGCAACCGTTCTCACCCCGGAGTTAACACATCCAGCCATGTTCACGTTGTACAGCTCCAAGGCGGATGTTGCGGGAACGGCAAAGTGGTCATACCAGTAGAATGACCACTCATTGGTATAGGTGTATGTTTGAACATCCATAAAACCCCACGCCTCGGCAGTCATCATGACCGTGTGTAATCCATTGGATAGCGACGATGCACTATAACTTACTGTCGAAGTAGAAGCCGTGCCCGTGAAGAGTATCGACCCAGAATCAACCAAGCCACCGTCCAGGTACAGTTGGATGGAATCTACGCCTGCATCGATATCATATAGCGTGCCCGAAACTTCTATCGTGTCGTTGGTGTAATATCCAAAGGCCGGCAGCAAATCCCCCTCGACGAAAGGCGTAGTGATCTGCGTATCGGAACGCTTGACCACTTGCAGGCCGGAAAGTCCCGCAGTGTGGCACTGAACATCGATCTCCCCTGTAGCCGTGGGCGTAATGTCGGAAAGAATCACATAGTTTTCTCCTTCGACCAACAGATTGGTGACATTGCTTCTCACCGGCGAAATGTCCTGGGCAGGTGAATCTGTCGTACCGGCACTGATGGAGTAGCTTCCGGCATTCTCATTATCCGTATACGTCCAATAGACATAGACATCGTACGACGCGTTTGTTTCCAAACCGGTGAGTATGACCTTCCCGCTGTACGCGGAGCTGGCGGCACGACCCTGGAATATGGCATTCGCTCCGGTCAGGTTTGTAAAGGCACCATAGTACCCGCTCCATGATGACGGGACTCCCCACCAGCGGTCGGACGCGCTGGACACGGAAACATTGATTGTTTTTGCATCACCACCAGCATTCTCAACAGCCACGGTGCCGGGATCACCCCAAGGGGCATCTGGCGCATAGAGATTGTTCCACAGGTTCGCACCCAGCCCGGGAGCTACGCCGACCGCGCCATTGTCGACCGGCCAAAGCCCGTCATTCACGCAACCGGCAAAGTTGATGTTGTATAGCTCTCCTGCATAAGGCGCCGGCTCAGGAACCGTATTGACGAAGGTAAAGACCCATTCGTTGGTTTGTACATAATAGTCGGGGTCAAAACATATCGAAACAACCATGCCGGTGTGCATCCCGCTTGCGAGGCCCGAACCATCATAGCTTACCGTGGCCGACGATTCGCCGGGCGCAGTATCGATAAGCGTAGCAAAGGCCCCGTCCACGTAGAGTTCAAGGCTGGCGATGTCGTACGCGAAATCATACATGGTAGCAGAAATGGTCCGATTAATGGTTGTATCCCCGTCGGCGGGTACGAAGACGCCGGTACTAACCGGCAATTGAAGCACAAAATCGGCCGGCATCAAGGTTTCGTCCGAAATGGCTACAGCATCAATCTTTCCATGGAATCCGTCGGCTTTGGCTCCGGTCCACATGCCGCGGCCCACCGCCCACTCACCACCGGTCCACGTATGCGCCTGATCAGCGGACGTTCCATTGGTGATGGAAAGCTCCAGTCCATCAAGGGCCATAGGCTGGGAACCGATCTGCTGTCCATCCAGATAGAGTACGAGGTTGGTGCCGTTCGCCGTGGCCGCCAGATGCCGCCATTTTTCCGCATCCGGCTCCAGCGGCTCGCTTCCGGATACGGTTATGTCCGCGCCACCCTGATTTCGGTATGTAATCTGCGGAACATTGCCACTGCTTATCCGCAACTTAAAGGACGGCTCACCCTCCGGATGCCCATCGCGACACACCAGGGTTTGCCACCCTGTGTACTCAAACGTGAACACGGCTTCGACCGTAAAGTTGGTCGGGGTGATGGTTCGGAGATCGATTCCGGATGGAACCGTATTGCTCACCGTACGCAGATCCTGCCAGTCCCACGATGCAGAGGCAGAACCCTGTATGCTCCAATCGCCAAAGTAGCTATTCGTGGTAGACCGCATCTCTTTCCACCATTCATTGTTGCACCACAGGCTGAGGTCGTTTCCATTTCCGGATTTGTCGGTGGCCGACACCACAAAGGCCCCATTGGTCGAATATGGAACAGAAACCCCGTTGGTAGCAAAGGGATCGTCAAAATCCCACAATGCAACAGTCGCGGCCATGGCGTTGCCGCCGATGAGCAGCAACCCGAGTAATAACGCTAATCTCTTCATCTTGTTCTCCTCTGTATCTCCACCGTTGGTCCGGCATGGACACCCGTCCAGAACAGCCGTTGCCAACGATGTCCCTACCCATACGGCCGGCTGCAAAAACCTTTCCGCATGTATAGCCATAGTAACCAGACTTGAACATTCCGCAATCGGCAGTTATGAACGTGGAATATGAGATTATGAAACTACCCACACTCGCCTGATTGTCGTCGATTCGGCATGCGCCAGATAGATGAAGAGCACGTATCGCCCACTCTTGCATTGCAAACAGGGCGAATGCATCCAAGCCATCCATCATCGGCGCAACACTCCCGCGAACAGCCTGTTGTTTCCGGGTTCCGCATGTGGACTAGGTTGCCGTTGGAAGATTCGGACGATTGACGTTCGACGTTTCGCAACTCCGGTATCAAACAAGATACCATTGGCATCCGGTCACGGATCAAATGATTTCAGAAGAAGCTATAACTCGATATCATATTAATTTTTATGGATTCGACTAGGGCGCGAAGGGTTCCTTATCGCTCCGATCAATTCAACCATCGACACATGTAAAAATGAGACCTTCCGGCAGGGAGGAGGATCCTGCCGAAAGGTCTCGTCTCAATGGAGGTCTAGAGGATTTTCTTTGAGTCCCCTGTGGTTATCCATCCCGACCATTCACATCGAACTACCGGAATCACCCAGCCGTGCTACAGAAGTAAATCCTTACTTGATCCTTTGTCAGGCTAACCTTCTTCATAAATTTAGCAACAGGCATTATTGAACAAATTATAGTCAAATATGAAACAGATAGTTTCGGCCCATCATTTTCGCCAAATCGAAGCACCTCACGACCCAACCGACCGGACGCAGCGAGTGCTTCCGCGCAAGTGACGACATCCATCTCCCATGGATTATTCCGCGCGGTGCGGCATAGGTGGGCCTAGATATGACGTACGAAGGGGACTTCCGTGAACTATCAACCGTTGCAACACGACTGCCGGATCCACCATCGTGATCTTCAGCGTGTGCTTTCCGGGACTTTTGATTTCGTGTGTTGAACGCAAAGTCCGGGCATTATCGCACACCGAATCCGCCCAAGCATTGTATCTTTCAGGAACCTTGGGAAACGCATCCAAAACCTGCGGGTGGTCGTTATCAAATGAGACGGCGACGCGCAGGCCGCGACCGGGAACCAAGTTGAGCGTTGGACCGATGATCACATCCACATCCACGTTTCCGGCCTCGGCGATATAGACGGGATATTCCAGACATGGAGCCGGATTCGGCGGAAGGATGCTTTCCGTGGTGGTCGGGAAGATTTCCATGCCGGCGGAGTAGCG
>JBNLGU010000116.1:0-6756 GCA_050306215.1 Pontiella sp. | reverse complement strand
GATGCAGCCGGTGTGGACGGCGTTGTAGAAGTGGTTCAGCGCCTCGTCGATGATCGACTGATCGTCGCACAAGACCCCGATGGCCAGCATCGAATTCAAATTCGCCAAGGTCCAGTTCGCCCAGTAATGGCTATTGGACTGAGCATCGAGCCACCAGGAATTTCCCTCGTAATACTGGGTGCGCATATATTGCTGGAACGCCGCGAAATCCGCCGGATCCCAGCCACTGTAGTTGCGCATCAATTCCCCGGCGCAGGCAAACGCATGGCCATAGAGCCCCATCCTCAGGAAGACATTCGAATTGCCGTCCCAGGCCGTGTGCGTGGAGGCCCAGGCGTTCATGATCGCAATCGCATGTTCCGCGTAGTTCGTGTCTCCCGTACCGTGATAGCGCAGTGCGGCTTGATACGCCCGGTGGGAATCATTCGCAAGAACCATGTAGGTGCTCCAATGGTTGGGCGAATCGACGTAGACGGTGTCGACAGCGTACGGCCCGATCATGTACCACCCTTCATTGCCCACCAGAATGTCCCAACTGCCTTTCCACGGCTGCTCGTTCGCGGCGACCTTGGCCGCCATGCGGTCCAGATCCGCTTGCGTGGAGAGGCATCCCGGGTGAACGATTTCCGCGCGCGCCATACCGACCAAACCAACGATTACCACCAAAGCATAGATTACTTTTCTCATTTGCACTCGTCTTCCCATGATGCGCGCGTTCAGGCTTTTCCAATACATAATTTAAATAGTGTACCCCCGCCAATGCCAGGAGAGAAGCCAAGCGCTGGTTACATAGTTTACAGCAACAAGGAAAAAGTGCATCAGATACCAACCATATGGCATGCTTACGGTGTTATTACTACTTCAGAATTCGACCGGCCCCGGCCTTTCCAGGCTCATAAATTCCTGTTGCGGCGTTGTTCGCACTCGACCCGCAATGCGCCGTGCCGGATCGACATCAGGGATAGACTAACCGGAAAAACGTGCTGCTGTTGGTGGACTGGATCGAGATAAAGTTGGTGGACTCCGCCCCGACTACATCCTGCCAGTTGGCTTCGAGAAGGTTGGTGCTCATCTGCAAGCGCCATCCCGTATGGTCCGCCGGCCAGCTAAACTCGAACTGGTCGCCGCCGAGGCTGAACGAAATATCCGCAGGCACCGCAGAAACAGGTTGCACCGAAACCTGCGCCGAGTTCGCACTGGTACCGACGGCGTTGGCGGCTGTCACGACATAATAGTAGATGACGCCGTTGGTGACGGCATCGTCGGTGAAGGCGCGGGTGGTCAGGCCACTAGCGATGATGGCGTAGCCACTGCCGCTGGTGGTGGAGCGGTAAACGGTGTAGCTGGCCTGGTCGAGTTCGGCGTTGTCGGCCCAGTCGAGCGAGACGCTGCCGTCGCCTGGTGTCGCCGTCAGGCCCGTCGGGGCCAGCGGCGCAAGAAGCGTGCTGTACAGAAACTGATTTGTAGTCAGCGCGGCATCGGAAAGCCGCACATCATCGATATAGCCGAAAAGCCGATCCGTGTGCTCGCCGTTGTAAAGACCGCGACCCACCGTAATCACCCCGGCATCCCAATAAGCTCCATCACCGGCCCCTGTGGACAGTGCGCAATCCGCACTACCGGAGATATCCAGCGAACCCATAAGGGTGTAGTTCGTTTCGGCCGCCGTAATGTTCTTCAGGTAAAGAGACAACGTTGAACCATCAGATACAGCGGCAGCGGCCTGCCACTGGTCGACCTCCACCACCCCGGCGGCAGAATCAATGTTCCACCTGTTTCCGGCATTATCGACAAACGTGATCGCTATGGACCCGCCGGGACGAACCGCAAGATAGAGAACCGAAAGCGCTGCATCGCCGGAATAGGCTCCAGAACTATCGCGACCGACGAGCGTCTGGTAACCGGTCGTGCGGTCGGTCTTGAACGCGGCTTCGATCGTCCAGTTGGTCGGATTCCAAGTGGTCAGCGAGGTTCCAATGGCGGACATCGCATTCCAGTCGTTTGCATTCTGCACACTAAGGGTATTGGCGACTCCGATCTGCGGCGTCGTCGATGCAGGAGCATCGGCACGATACCATTCCCAACTGCCCGCCCACACCGATAGATGGTTACCGCTACCGGACACATCCAGTATGCTACCGTCATACTGCCCGGCAGATCCCTGACTGTACGACACATAGGCATCCGCGGCCCCTTCCTCAAACGTCCAGTAGGCGACAGTCTCACCCTCCGGAAGAACCCCCACTGGAGGTGCGGGCAGATTCCAATAGACCGTGTAACGGGTATGATGTGTGTCATAGAAGGGTTTCAGCTCGACAGAACTAAGATTGGTTGTTCCCGAAAATACGACATCCGCGTTAAAGACCAGAGAGGTCGACGTTGAATGCACCCATGCGTCCAGATTATCGCCATCGGAAGCCGGCAGAGAAGGAACCACCGGATCGGAATAGCCGGACAAATCCCACTGATTGACGGCTTTCTGATCGTTGGGGGGCATGTCGTCCGTGCCAAGATCCCCCCCCCAGCAGGACGGGACCATAGAAAATTGACACCTGGGTTTCATCATCCATCGCACGATCGAGGCGCAAGCCCATCGGCAGGACAAGGGTGATTACATCACCGTCATTCCAGGTACGGTCCAATTCCGCATAACTACCGGCTACGGCGGCAACGTCCTGTGTCGCACCGTTCACTGTGATGGCGGCAGGTTCGGAAATCCAGCCGGGGATGCGCAGGCGCACCTTGGCATCGACCGGCGCAGCATTGCTAATCGTAAGCTGGATGGTATCGGACTCCGGATAATCGGTTTCCATCTGCACGCTCATGCCCTGCTCATCCCAGTCCAACGTGGAAGGGATGTAGAGATTGACCCAAAGAGTGTTGTCCTTGTGCAGGTAGATGTATTGCCCGTATTGGGAGGGATTCTCGATGCCCGATCCGGTACAGCACCAACAGGAGCCTTCTTCCTGGCAATAGGTCTTAAAGTGGCCCGGCTTGAGTGAAACAAAATAGGTGAACATTCCGGTTTCCGGAGAAATCGAAGCGAGAATGTGATTATACAGAGCCTGCTCATAGTAGTCGGCATACGCTGCATTCGGACGGTGCTGCATCAGTTCGCCGGTCAGTTTAAGCATATTGTAGGTATTGCAGGTTTCGGCGGTATCCCAGCGAAGCGCCGAACCACCGTCCCCCGTTTCTAGACCGCGTGCGTTAAAGTATTCCCAGAAACTATTACCGCCGATCACAAAAGAGTGGTAGTCGGTAACCATATGCCAAAAATTATCGGCCGCAGTATAGAGGCGGGCGCGCTCGGTATCATTGGTATTCAAAACCGATGCAAGATGAGCAAACCCCACGACCTGCGGAACGTGGGTATTGGCGTGCATATCGTGACCGACCGTCCCGTTGTACGGCCCGGCAGCCAGAATGTCCTCATTATTAGAAAGCGGCGTAACAAACCAGTCGCGATCGAACACTTTGCCAAACTCAAGATGCCTAACGGCATTCGTGTCATCGCGGGCGCTGGAGAGCAGATACAGATCCGTGAGCGTCTCGTTCATGCCACCCCACTCTTCGGAATTTCCGCTGTACGTCTGAAACATTTCATCGATCTGGTACGCGGAGAGCAGGGAAACGCGCCAGCTGTGGTAGTCGGACATGTCGATCGCAATATCGAGTGCCTCATCAATACCGCAGTATTTATAGGCATCTACCAGCCCGGCCAGAATCTTATGGATGGTGTAAAACGGGACGTTGTTCCAGCCGTGCGGGTCGGTTTCCAGACCGTCGAACCACGACGACGGGAAGGCTGAAAGATATCCATATACGGGTTGAGATACAGCTAACGCATCCTGGCATTGCCGCAAGCTATCCACCATATACTGGATCTTGGCCATATAGTTTGTATCGCCGGTGGACGCGTACATCTTGGACGCACCGGATAGGTAGTGACCAGCCATGTGCCCGCGAGTAAAGCCGTCGTCCGCCTCCCATCCCCCGAGATTGGATGATCCCTCTGTGCTGAGACCGGCATTGCTGCGGAACGGATAAAGCAGGCGATCGGGTTCAAGCCATTCCAGATAACCGGTGCGGTGCAGTTCCTGCATATCCTCAAACCGACTATCGAGAAGACGGACGCGATCCAGCCCAAACGCCTCGGCCTCAACCAGTGCATTTGTATAGGGGTCATAAACCGGCGGCGGAACCGCTCCCAGGACCGAAACGTTGTCGACCACCGGCCAGCCACTCGTATCTTCATTTTTGAAGGACAGGAAAAGTTCCTGCGAGCCGGCACTGCTAATATCAAACGTGTTTGTGTAGGAACCAATGTCCCCATCAATACCGGTCGAGGTACGTTGAAAATTTACCGAGTCAAGCAGAGTGAGACCGCTCCCGCCGCCCAGATAGGCAACACCGATATCAACATTGTCCCCAGCCACGAAAGAACCTACCCCGTCGTATGCATAGATCGCAACGGTCATACTTAAAGCGCGTCCGCCGGGATCGTCGTTGGGGGAACCGAAGTCAAACTCGACTGTCAGATTAGTTTCCGCCGTGGTTCCAATGCTTTGGTAGAGATAACTGCCGCCACTCAGAGCACTAAATACCGAAACAACCGTACCATTAGGGGTAATCCCTCCATCACCGGCTTGCCAGGTTCCGTCCCACACGTTTCCGAGGTTGTAATCACACCACCCCTTTACGTCGGCCTGGCTCGACGTGATTACTGGATCCTGAAAATTGCCATTACTAAGCGACAGGACAGCCTGAGCCGGAGAAACACAGATCATACCCAATCCAGCAACCAGCAGAAATCCAGTCATCGAAGCCCAGGATATTCCCCTCATCATTTCCCTGTCCTCATTTATTAAGTAAACTCTTGTTTACAATTCTCATTACCCACTCGGCCACATAGGCGGCATCGTTCGCGTTCTTCCCGCAATGCGCTGTGCTGGATCGACATCAGGGATAGACTAACCGGAAAAACGTGCTGCTGTTGGTGGGCGCAATCGAGATGATGTTGGTGGTCTCCGTCCCGGACACATCCTGCCAGTTTGCGACGCTCAAGTTGGTGCTCATCTGCAAGCGCCACCCCGTGTGATCCGCCGGCCAGCTAAACTCGAGCAGGCCGTTGCTGAGGGAGAACGACAGATTCGCAGGCGCAGCCAGCGGCGTGACCAATGTGGCGATCTCGCTCGGACTCAGCGCGTTGCTGTAGACGCGGAACTCATCCACCTGACCGTTGAAGTACGGGTCGGCGTATTGCGACTTGCCGATGTAGTTCTGCGTCGTCATGCCGAGGTCGGACGGCGTCAACGTCATGGTGCTGTTCGTGCCGACGGGAACGCCGTCCACGTAGAGCACGCCGGTGTTGCCGCTATGGACAACCGCCACATGCGTCCACACGTTGGTCGGCAGCTCGGCCGTGCCGTCGATCTGCTGCTCGCCGGCACCGCCGCTTGTCGTGATGGCAAAGCGGAGGCGGTTGTTCGCGCCGTTGCGCGGGGTAAGGAACATGTTCGCGGTCGTGCCCGTGCCGAAGTCGAAGATGCGCGACCAGGTGCTGATCGTCGTCTGTTTCACCCACACGCTGACCGTGAAATCGGTGAGATTTCCGACCACGCCGGCGGACAGCGTCACATATTGGTCGGAGCCGCTCAGGTTCACGGCGTTGCTGCTGGTGCCCGCGACCCACGTAGGATCGTTAATCAACGTACCGACCCAGCCGTTGCCGCTGGAATCCGACGCGGTGGTACCGCTGGTTTCGTCGAGTTTCAGGTCGAGGATCACATCGCCAAGCTGGGCATATTTGTTGCGATTGCAGGTGACCTTTCCATCCGCGCCGAGTTCAAGCTCGGCGACCTGCATCACGCTCAGATTTCCCTGATGCGTGAAGTAGTACAACAGGCACTGTTCGGTGCCGTCGTCGAGCGTCTGCACCACGATGCCCGGATGATGGCCGACGTTGCTGTCTTTGGGCCGGATACCGGGGGTGTCGCTGGTGAGCACGACGTTGTTTTCCGTCCATCCATCGACCCCGTTGGACGATTTGTAGATAAGCAATCCGCCGTTGCCGAGAGAATCCACCATCAGCCACCAGGACCCCTTCCATTGAAATACGAAGGGGGCTTCCTGGAAGGTGTCGGGGCTCGTCCGCCGTGGGTTCGTCCAGGTGGTCAGATCCGTGCTTTGGGCCACCCAGGTGGATTGTCCGTCCGACTCGTTTTTGTACACCATGTAGTAGGTTGATCCGACCTTGTAGACCGACGGATCGATGACCTGCGCGTTGCCGAGGTCACAGACGCCGACGTAGGAGAAATTCACGCCGTCCGTGCTGGTGAAGTGGATGATGGTGCGGGTTCCTCCCCAGTCCGTATACACCCCGTTGATGTAGGAGACGAACATGTGGAGAGTGGTGCCTTCATAGTAGTAACAGGGTGCCCAAAAGGTCACGCCGGGCTCCGGCCCCACCCCGACCGTCGAGGCGAGCGGATCGGACAGGTCGTGATCCCCTTGGCAGACCCCCGCGTAGGTCCAGTTGGTGCCGTTCGGAGAGGTCGCAATGCCGATGGCCGTGCCGTAAACCCACTCGACGCCGGTAGGATCGGGCATCGAAGAGCGGCGCTGCGTGTAATACATGAACCAGAGGTTCTGCTGCGGATTCCAGATGACGAAGGGGTCCGTGGCTCCATGGTAAACGGGGTCGTCGAAGAGCGGGGCCGGCGCGTTGGCGATGTCGATGATCGTGGCGGGGTC
>JBNLGU010000115.1:0-6996 GCA_050306215.1 Pontiella sp. | reverse complement strand
CATCATCGTATCGGCGTTGGCGTTTGCCTGGGAGCACGGCAAGAAAATCCACGCCAATGTGATGGTCGATGAGCACGGCACCAAGGTCTACAAACTGGAAAGCGCGCTGTTCTTTGGCTCGGCACAGTCATTTAAGGACCTCTTTGATCCACTAAACGATCCGCAGGATGTGGTTATTGATTTCGCCAAGGCGCGCGTCTACGACCACTCCGGTATCGAGGCGATCAACAATATAACCCAGCGATACGCCGATCAGGGAAAGTTCCTGCATTTGCTCAACCTGAGCAAGGAGTGCCAGGAGTTGATGGACAAGGCCGATAACATTGTCGAAATCAGTCTTATCGAAGATCTGGACTGGCACATCGCCGACGATCGGCTGGATTAATCAACCGTCCTAGGCTCTCGTTCTCGTCGTTTGTATCCGATCCGGATCGAGGCCAAATAGGAGTGCGACAGAACTGTTCTTGACGGACAATCCCCGAAGGCTTCTTTCGGTCCTGACGTTGGATTCGTTATTCACTCTTGGAACTAATCCGACTCGCATATTCTTTGACTTTGTCTGGATGTGGATGTCCCAATTTCTTGGCGGATTCCACGATGCACTGAAGTGGCCAATCCGGGGAACGAATCCCATCACCCAAAAGCTTAATTATTTGCTCTTCTGCTTCTGGATAGTCGTTCCAGAATGCTGCATATCGATAGAGCCAAAGCTCTAGTGATGCTTCTGGCGAGCCATTCTCAATATCTCGGTTGATGAAGTTCTTCTTCCTGAAGATCAGACAGGCGTTTCCCGGTAATGGGTCGTGAACCAAAAAAAGCCCGGCGGGATGCCGGGCTGGGGGTTTCGTAGGTTGGGTCTTACTTTTAAATACCGAAGTCGTCGGCCATGATCATCTCCGGCTCAACGCCGAGGTCATGGGCCATGTCCTTCACGCACTTGAGCATGATCGGCGGTCCGCAAAGGTAGAACTCGATCTCCGTCGGGTCGGGATGCTTGTCGAGATATTCGTCGAGCACGACCTGATGGATGAATCCCGTTGGGCCGGTCCAGTTGTCTTCCGGAAGCGGATCGCTGAGTGCGATATGGAAGCTGAAGTTCGGGAACTCCTTGGCCAGCTGTTCGAATTCTTCGACGTAGAACAGCTCACGTACAGAACGTCCGCCATACCAGAACGTCACCTTGCGGTCTGTACCGATACGCTTCAGCTGGTCGTAGATGTGCGAACGCATCGGCGCCATGCCGGCACCACCACCAATGAAGCACATTTCGCGATCGGTTTCCTGGGCGAAGAACTCGCCGTAGGGGCCGGAGATGGTGATTTTGTCGCCCGGCTTCAGGTTGAAGACATAACTGGAACAGACCCCCGGCGGGTAGCTGGTTCCCGGCGGCGGCGAAGCAATGCGGATGTTCAGCATGATGATATCGTCTTCGAGCGGGTAGTTGGCCATGGAATAAGCACGGAAGCAGGGTTCTGGATTGTTGGCCACCAGATCCCATTGATTGAACTTGTCCCAATCGCCGCGATATTCATCTTCAACGTCAAAGGACTTGTAGGACAGATCCTTGTAGGCCGGAACATCAATCTGGATGTAGCCGCCGGCACGGAAGTCGAGTTTTTCACCCTTGGGCAGTTCCACGACCAGCTCCTTAATGAAGGTGGCGACGTTGTGGTTGGAACGCACGGTGCACTCGTACTTCTTGATGTCGAGGATTTCAGGTTCGATTTCGAGCGTGAGGTCGTTCTTGACCTTGAGCTGGCAGGCAAGACGAACGCCTTCCTTGGCTTCGGCCTTGGTCACCTGCCCGGCTTCGGTGGGAAGCAGTTCACCGCCACCTTCAAGCACCTTGCATTTGCACATGGCACAGGTGCCGCCGCCGCCGCAGGCGGAGGGGAGGAAGATCTTCTGCGATGCAAGGGAGGTCAGCAGGGAGCCGCCTGGCTTTACGTCGAGTTCCCGGTCGCCTTCGTTGATGCTCAGCTTTGCAAGCCCCTGCGGCACCAGCTTCTTGGCGGCCACCATGAGCAGGACGACCAGCAACATGATCACGCATGTGAAGACGATTACACTGGATACAATATAGGTTAGGTTTTCCATAATGTTCGTTTCCCTGTTACAGGTTGATGCCGGCGAAGCACATGAAGGCCATGGCCATCAGGCCGGTCATGATCATCGTGATGCCCAGCCCCTTGAGGCCGGCGGGCAGATGCGAATAGCGTAGCTTCTTGCGGATGGCCGCCATGGACGAAATCGCCAGGAACCAGCCGAGACCCGAGCCGAATCCGAACACGGTGGCGTCGGCCAGGCCATAGTTGCGTTCCACCATGAAGAGCGACGCACCCAGAATGGCGCAGTTCACGGTGATCAACGGCAGGAAGATGCCGAGCGCGTGATAGAGCTTCGGGAAGAATTTATCCAGAATCATTTCCACGAGCTGCACCATCGAGGCGATCGTGGCGATGAAGCAGATAAAGGTCAGGAAGCTAAGGTCGAGCCCACCCAGGTCCACGCCCGGCACCCATGCCAATGCGCCGGGTCCCAGCAGGAAATGGCGAATCAGCCAGTTGACCGGCACCGTGATGGTCAAGACGAACACAACGGCGAAGCCCAAGCCAATGGCCGTGTCGACCTTCTTCGAGCAGGCGAGGAAGGAACACATGCCCAGGAAGTAGGCAAGCAGGATGTTTTCAACAAAGATGGATTTAACGGCTATGCTTAAAAGTTCCATGGTCGATTACTCCTCCACGTACTTGTTGAGGGTGCGCTGCAACCAGATGAGCAGACCCAGAATAATGAATGCACCGGGAGCGAGCAGGGCGAGACCGTTGCCCATGTAGCTGTCCGGAAGGATCTTGAAACCGAGCCACGAACCGAATCCGAGGAATTCGCGAATGGACGCCACGGCAATCAGGATGATCCCGTAGCCCAAACCGTTGCCCAGACCGTCAAGCAGCGAGGCTCCCGGCGGATTCTGCAAGGCAAACGCTTCGGCGCGGCCCATCACGATACAGTTCGTAATAATCAGACCGACGAAGACGCTCAACTGCTTGCTGATATCGAACAGATAGGCCTGCAGCAACTGGTCGGCGATAATAACGAGGGTCGCAATGACCGCCATTTCAACGATCATGCGGATGCCGCCGGGGATGACATTGCGCAACAGCGAAATCACGAAGTTCGAAAGCGTTACGACCGCGGTCAGGGCCAGGGTCATTACGATTGCCGTATCGACCTTCACCGTCACGGCGAGTGCGGAACAGATGCCGAGTACCTGAACGGTAATCGGATTGTTGTCCGAAAACGGATCCATCAATAGTTTTTTAGAAGAAGCCATGATTAGTTCCCCTTAATCTGGTTGAAGTAGTCTGCGTAGAGGGCGGCATCCTTGCGAAGCAGGGCTTGAACCCCCTTGCCGGTCAGCGTGGCACCGGAAATCCCGTCCACGGCGTGGTCGCCGCTAGCCGAACCGGGTTTGGCAATCTTGAATTCGGTGGGCTCGCCGTCCTTGTAGAGCTTCTTTCCGGGAAACTGGTCCTGAAACCAGCTCTTTTCGATTTCGGCCCCCAGACCGGGCGTTTCACCATGCTTGTAGAAGGTCAAGCCGGCGATCGTTTGGAGGTCGGACTCCAACGCGATGTAGCCGTAGAGCATGCTCCACAATCCCTTGCCGGAAATGGGGAAGGCATACTTTGAAGGCTGGTCGGCTCCGTCGTCCGTCCACGTATAGACCGGCAGGCCTTCCTCGCCGGATCCCGCCGAAACCATGTTGACGTGATCCTCGAAGGATTTTTCAATTTCGGGGCGCGACAACGCAGAGATGTCGATCCCGAAGGCCTTGACGATGTTGCGGTGCTGGTCGAACTCCTGGTTCGCCTCCTGGAGGCTTTTGAGGCCGGCGGCGGCACCCGAAAGCAGCAGGCTGCAGGTAATGCAGACGGTTGCTGCAAAGACTAGTGTTTTAGTATCTTCACGCATTGTTCAATGCCCTCGCATAAGCGGTTCTCTTCTTGATGTGCCCCTGAACCACGAAGTGGTCGATCAGCGGCGCCATGACATTCATGAACAGAATGGCCAGCATGGCCCCTTCCGGGTAGGCCGGGTTGGCCACGCGGATTAAGACGGTCAGTGCCCCGATGAGGAAACCGTAGATCCACTTGCCCGCATGGGTTGCCGCACAGGACACCGGATCGGTCGCCATGAAAACGATACCGAACATGAATCCGCCCATTACCAAATGGTAGTAGTAGGGGAGCTGCGAATAGGCTCCTTCAAGCGGAAGTGCGTTGAGGAGCGCGCCCATGGCCGCGCAACCAACGATGCCGCTGGCCATTACGCGCCAGGAGGCGATGCCGGTGAGGATAAGGAAGCCCATGCCCAGTAGGATGGCGATCACCGAGGTAGAACCAATGCAGCCCGGAATCGTACCCGTGGTCATGTTCCACAGGGTAAAACCCGCATGGTTGAGTGCGTCAACCGCCGAAGAACCCTTTTCGGCTGCCGCCGCGATTGCGAGGGGCGTCGCCTGAGTTACAACGTCGACCTTGTCTGACGCCACGCCGAGCAACTTGTCAACGAAGGGCACCGCATTCAGCGAGCCCACCCAGACGGTGTCGCCCGAGATCTGCGCCGGATAGGCGAAGAAGAGGAACGCGCGGGCCGTGAGTGCCGGGTTCAGGATGTTGTAGCCAACACCGCCAAAGATTTCCTTGCCGATGACCACACCGAAGGAGATGCCGACGGCAACCTGCCAGAGTGGTATGGTAGGGGGCAGCACCAGCGGGAACAGCATGCCGGTCACGAGGAAGCCTTCGTTGATCTCATGCCGCCGTACGAGGGCGAACAGCACTTCCCACAGGCCGCCGACCAGGTAGGAGACGAAGATGATCGGTACGACCATCGCCGCACCACGCAGCAGGTCGGCCGTCAGGGTCGGTTCAATCCCGTTGGCCAGGTTGAACTGGTTGCCCGCGTTCCAGATCCCGAACAGGATGCAGGGGAGCAGCGCATAGATGACGAAAATCATCAGGCGCTTTTGATCGATCGAGTCGCGCACGTGCGGCGCGCTCTTGGTTACATCTCCCGGCGTGCGGTGAAAGGTGTCGCCCGCTTCGAACAGCGGGTACAACCGCTCGAACTTTCCACCCTTTTCGAAGAGGGGGGCGATTTTCTTATCCATTAAGTCGAACAGAAATTTCATTAGATTCCTTCCTCCTCGATTTCTTCCAGGCCCCGCTTGATGATGCCGCACACATCGGTCTTATGCGGATCGACAAAGGACGCCAGGGCAAAGTCTTCGGGATCGGTTTCGAGGATGCCCAGCTGGACCATTTCCTCGGTATCATGTGCCAATGCGGCGCGGATCAGATAGTCGGTCAGGATGTTCAGCGGCTGGTGCTTGTCCATCCAGCCCGTGACCACCATGGCGCGATGGCTACCGTGTGCGTTGGTGCCAAGCTTCCACTCGTGGCTGAAGCCCAGGAACGATGAGACGTTTACCCGGTGCGAGCTGTATTGGAACATGCCCGGCATGGTCCAACCCATGAAGTGGCGCGAACGGTCTTCCTCGAGGGCAAAGATGTCGGAACCGTAGTAGCGCACGCATGATTCGGCATCCATCTTGTCGCCCCAAAGCACATTGCCCGCAACGATACGGACTTCGCCCTCTTCGAGCGCCTTCTCAAACAGCGGCTGCAGGTTGGCCCCAATCTGAACCTTGTAGTGCTTGCGGAACCCTTCCTTCACGGCCGGTCCGCCCAAAGCGATGATCTTGGTGCGGGGAAGCTCGCCCGTTTGGAGGAGCTTGCCGATCAGGACCACATCCTGTGCGGCGATGGTGTAGACCGTGTCGCCCGGCAGGATCGGGTTGATCCGGTTGATGTGAACGCTGGTATTGCCGGAAGGATGCTTGCCACTGAACGTGTGGCTGACTGCATTTTCGAAGTCGGCAATGGAGGACCCAGCGGACTTGCAAAGGTTAACCTTGCCATCCGTCAGCTTGGCCAAGGCATCGATGCCGAGCTGGAAGGCCGATTCATCTCCCTTGAGAACCAAACTGAAATCCGCTTGGAACGGAGCAGAGCCGGCGGCATTGATGAATACGGCCTTGGGCGCGGTGTCGGGATCGGCAATCTTGGAGAACGGGCGCTGCTTGATGAGCGGCCAGAGACCGGCATTGAGCAAATGTTCTGCAACCTGCTCGCGCGACAGCGCTTTAAGCGTGTCACGCGTATAGGATTCAAACGTGACGCTCTCTTCTTCGGCAGCGCGCTCGATCAGGATTTCAACCGGGAAGCGGCGGGCTCCCAGATTGACGGCCTTGATCGTTCCTCCGCAAGGGGAACGAAAGATCATGCGCTCGTTCTTTTTGTTTTCGAACAATGCGTCCCCGCGCTTAACGGTGTCGCCGGCCTGGACCTTGAGGCGAGGCTTTATCCCTTCGAACTCCGTGGGATAAACCGCGAAAAGCTGTTGGTTCGCGTACTCTTCGATTTCGCCCTTTGGTTTCCCTAAGACCTTGACATCGAAGCCTTTTTTAATTTTGAAGTCAGCCAACTCGGCCTCCTCGTTAGGTTGTTTTATGCACTAATTGGGTATCTCTATACCGATTCGTTTCTATCGTTAAAAGCACAAATGATGATAAATTGAGTCACCTTTGTTCCGGAATCATTAATAAAACGTAATGTTACCCCGCGTTTAGGTGTTTTTTCAAGACCGGCTTCATGGTTTTGGTCAAAAAAACGCTCCAGGCATCATGTAGTACGGGCCATCGAACCAGCTCGTTGAGCGAGTCGTCCAAAAGGGTGTAGATATACTCGACCGGATCCTCCGGCGCGCTTTTGGTTGCGGTAATCGCGGTGGTTTTCCCTCGCTTATTGTCGGTGCCTAGGGTTTTTCCGGAAACCGCTTCATTGCCTGAGGCATCCAGAACATCGTCGGCCAACTGGTAGGCGGTTCCCAGAATGAAACCCGCTTCTCGAAGGGCATCGGCCTGTTCTT
>JBNLGU010000114.1:0-7508 GCA_050306215.1 Pontiella sp. | reverse complement strand
CGCCTGCTCTACGGAATCAACCTGCGCGAATACAAGGGCGTCACCGGGGCTGCCTACTCGGCTTGGGCACCACCGCCGGCCGGGATTTTTCAGAACCATCTCGCCTACGACGAATGGTACGCCAAATGGTGGGCTCTGCGCATGATGGATGCGGTTGATAAATACCAGCCCGATTTCATCTACACCGACGGCACCGACCAACAGCCGTTCAGTGGCTTTGGAACCGGTACCGGCTACAAGTGCGATGCCATGCAGCGTGTGATCGCCGACTTCTACAACAAGACCCTGGCGCGGCGCGGCAAGGTGGATGTGTTCAGCATCGTCAAGTTTCGCCGCAAGACCAACGGAACCGTCAACACGCAGGAAGGCGGGATTCCCGGAGGCATCAAGACGGATCAGGACTGGATCGCGGAAACGCCGGTAGGAGACTGGTTCTACGGCCCCGGTTTTACCTACAGCTCCGATGCCGTTATCCGCTACCTCCTCGAAGAGGTCTCACGTGACGGCAACGTCGGCTTGTGCGTATCGCCACTGCCCGACGGATCACTCGATGCCGGAAGTTTGAAGATGCTCGAAGAGGTTGGTGACTGGATGCGTATCAATGGCGAAGGCATCTATGGAAGCCGGGCCTGGGACGTGTTGGGTGAGGGCGCTGACGGACGGCTCAACGTACTGCCTGGTGGAAAGATCGGCGGGCGTCAGGCAAATCATCGCTTTTCGACATCCGATATTCGATTCACGATCGGCAAGGACGGCAATCTGTATGTCTGGTGCATGACGGTTCCCCAATCCGGCGAGATATTGACGATCCAGTCGTTGGCTTCACAGAGCAAGCTGTTGGGTAAGCCTATCGCCTCGGTTGAACTTTTAGGCGGCCGGGGGAAAGTCCGGTGGACTCAGGATGAAAATGGGCTTCATATCCGTTGCCCCAACACGTCGGATTTCAGAACGGCCATTGGGTTTAAAATCGGTCCTGCTTCCATGATCCTCCCGAAAGCGCCGTTTAATGTCTCGGTCAGTCCTTCGGACGGAAAAGCAGCACTCTCGTGGCAGTCCCGCGATAATAACGTGACGTATATTGTAAAGCGCGCTCTGAATGAAGATGGACCTTATGCCATCTTGGCGGAAGGTAAAGGCACAAAGCATGTCGATGCATCCGCCCGTGCCGGGACCCTGTATTACTACACCGTTGCGGCGAGTAATGGAGAGAAAACGTCGCCGGACAGTGAAGCCGTTCCTGTCATTTTGTCCGACGGGGCCTCGTCATGGACGTCGCAGGATATTGGCGGTGTGGCGGTCTCGGGCTCCTGCGGGCAGGCGGGAGATACGTTTCTGGTTCGGGGATCAGGGTCCGATATCTGGGCTCGCCATGATGAATTTCAGTATGTCTATAAATCGCTTGATGGAGACGGAGCCATTACTGCGAAAGTGGAGAGCATGACGGATACTGAAGCCTGGGCGAAGGCCGGTTTGATGATCCGCGAGACGCTGGACCCCGATTCGCGTCAGATGATTCTGTTTATGTCTCCTTCGCAGGGCATTGCTCTGCAGGGACGTACCGGAACCGGTGGAGAAACCGCCGGATTTTCCGCTGAAGGCAGACTGCGTACTCCTTGTTGGCTACGGCTGGAGCGCAACGGGACGGAAATAACGGGTTCCTATTCTTCAGACGGTGAAGCGTGGACCCGGTTGGGATCTCAGACCGTGGAGCTGAAGAAGTCCGTTTGTGTCGGCCTGGCCGTATCGAGTCACAATGCTGGTGTGTTGTGCAATGCGGTCTTCAGCCATGTGACAATAGATCGGTAGAAAAAATGTCGGGTATCACGGGGGGAGAATTGATGATGCCCTGGTGATCCAATGCCCCTGCAAGATGCCGTTCGCGATCGCCGTCGGTTTCAAGATCTCCGTACAGTAGTTATCCAACGGTCCCCGCTGGATCCGTCGCTCATGAAGGACGACGGATTCGGCCGCGCATGGCGACGCTTGACCATGTGGTCGAAAAAGGTGGCCGGAAATTCCCTGGAACGACGCCCTTGTCCATAGTAGCCGGAATAAGCCGGCTGGTGATGGATCACGAGTGGCGTTTTTTTCAAGGAGGTTGCTGGATGAAGAACGGGAATCATTTAATCAATGGCCGGGGATGTCGGCAAATGGCCCTCGGAAGCATGGTTTTCGCTGTGTTGTTCGGGGCGGGTATGGCTGGAATGGCGGCTCCGAAGGGCTTGGACCAAAACGGACATCTCAAAACCGTGGAGAGTTCCGCGAAGAACGGATTCTCCTTTGTCCAGCTGGAGAACGGGGTACAACTGCACATCGGCGACACGGTCAAGAACGTGATCTTCTACGGTCCGGCCACGGTCCGCGTGAACGAAAATCTGGGTCAAAACTTCTGGAAACATCCCAGCATCGTGGTCGTGGGTAAGCCGGCGGCGGTTCCGTTCAAGGTCAAGGAGGCCGGGAATCACATCACGATCGTCTCGGACCGGCTGCAGATCTCGGCCGATAAGAAGACCGGTGCGCTGACGTTCATGGATGCGTCCGGCAAGGAGCTGACGAAGGAGCGGGCCGATAAGCCATGCGAAATCAAGCAGGTCGAGATTTCCGGTGCGCCGACCTACGAAGTGGCCAACACCTTTGCGTTGAAGCCCAGCGAAGGCTGGTATGGATTCGGCTACGTTGATTCCGCCCCGGCCAACATAAACCGCCGTGGCCAGGAACTGCTTTTGATCCAGACCAATCTGGGCATCGTTATTCCCATGATCATTTCGACCGAGCGCTATGGCATCATGTGGGACACCTATTCCGTCATGAAATTCAAGGACGACGGCAGCGGTGCGCGGCTGTGGGCTGAAAGCGCGCCGGGCGGGGTGGACTACTACTTTTTCGGCGGCGAAAACCTCGACCAGGTAATGGCGTCCTACCGCGATCTGACCGGCGCCGCGCCGATGTATCCGAAGCAGGCACTCGGCCTGTTCATGAGCAAGGAGCGCTACCAGACCCAGGATCGACTGGTTGAAGTGGTTCGAAATTTCCGCAAAGCGCAGTTCCCCCTCGATACCATTGTACAGGATTGGCAGTACTGGGGCTCCGACAAGGACGGCACATGGAGCGGCATGATCTGGAACCCGGAGCGCTATCCCGATCCGGAAGGGATGACCAAGGCGGTCCACGACCTGCACATGAAGCTGATGATTTCCATCTGGCCGTCCGTGGGCAACGATACCCCGCTCGGCAAGGAACTGGATCAATACGGCCTGCGCTTCGAGCCGCTGCACTGGATTTCCAAAAAGGCCCGCATCTACGACGCCTTCAGCGAAAAGGGCCGCGAAATCTATTTCAAGCACGCTAAGAGTGGGCTGTTCGACAAGGGCGTTGACGCGCTCTGGATGGACGGTACCGAAGTCGAGGTCGGCACCGCCTGTTGGAATCCCAATGAAGTGGCCCGCGATATCAAGAGCCTTGGCAACAACGCCATGGGCGATTTCTCCCGCTATCTGAATCCCTACACACTCATGACCACCAAAGGTACCTACGAAGGCCAGCGCGCCACCAGCAATAAGCGCGTCTTTACCCTGACCCGCTCGGCCTGGTGCGGGGCGCAGCGCTACGCGGCCGCTTCGTGGTCGGGCGATTCGTTCGCCAGCTGGAAGACGCTGAAGGCACAGATGGCAGGCGGGCTTGAAGTCACCATGTCGGGCAATCCCTGGTGGACGCAGGACATCGGCGGGTTCTTCGTGAACAGTTATCCGGGCGGCGAAAAGAACCCGACCTACCGCGAACTCTTTGCCCGCTGGTATCAGTTTGGCGCGTTCAATCCGATCTTCCGCGTGCATGGCACCAACATTGAGCGCGAACCCTACATCTTTAAGGAGATGGATCCGGACATGTACCAATCGCTGCTCGACATCACGCATCTGCGTTACCGCCTGATGCCATATCTTTACAGCCAGAGCTGGCAGGTCACGAGCGCGGGCTACACGCTCATGCGCGGCCTGCCCATGGATTTCCCGGATGACGTCAAGACGCGCGCTATCAGCGACGCTTTCATGTTCGGCCCGGCATTTCTGGTGCATCCGGTGACCCGTCCGATGTACAACGTGGAAACCCCGCCGGCGACTACCCTGCCGACGGAATACCTCCGCACGCCTAACGGCAAGCCCGGCTTGGCCGTGCAGTATTTCGCCGGGGAAAACTTCGATACGCCGAAAGAAAAATCAATCGACAAGACCGTGGACCACGACTGGCCCGGCCCGCCGCTGGCCGAACCGCCGGGGGGGCTGGACAGCTGCGAGCATTTCTCCGCCCGCTGGGAGGGAAAGATTGTGGCGCCCGAGGACGGCGAATATGAAATCGGTGTCGAAGGCGACGACGGTTTTCGACTCTATCTCAACGGGAATAAAGTGGTCGAGGACTGGAGCCAGGCGGCCGCGCGCTACAAGAGCACCAAGCTGAAGCTGCGCAAGGGACAGAAAGTGGATCTCAAGCTGGAATATTTCCAAGGGGGCAGGGATCGCGTGGTCCGCCTTGCGTGGCGCACGCCCACCGAGATCAAGAAGATGGAGTCGGAGAAGACTGGTTCGGACACCTCGTATGAAACGTATCTGCCGGAAGGGTCCAACTGGTTCGACTTCTGGAACAACCAGCCCTACACGGGCGGCCAGACCGTGAAACGGGACTGCCCCCTCAACATCCTGCCGCTCTACGTGCGCGCCGGATCGATTGTGCCGATGGGGCCGGTGATGCAGTACGCCACCGAAAAGCCGGACGCCCCGTACGAAATCCGCATCTATCCGGGGGGCGACGCGAAGTTTACGATCTACGAGGACGACAACGAAACCTACAACTACGAGAAGGGTGAACGTGCAACCTACGATCTCGTTTGGAACAATGAGGCCAGGACGCTGTCCATCGGACCGCGCCAGGGTTCGTTCCCCGGCATGGTCGCCGAACGCAAGCTCAACATCGTGCTGGCATTGCCGAACCGGAATGCGGGAATCGAACCGGCTTCGGTCGATGTGAAGACCGTCCAATACACCGGCCAGCCGGTGCAGGTGCAGTTTTAAAAACGGGCCGCATGAATTGAGAATGGAGCGTAGATGAATTTGGTTCCGGACCGAAGAGGGCCGCTCTAGTTATCCTGGATGCTGCCGCGCTCGCGAAGCCAACGCCCCGTACCCTGTAACGAACTGGACCCTTATGCGCAATCCGCTGAAAGTGACCAAAGTATAAGCGAGCGCGAAGGACAGGTCGTCTAGGAGGGCGACTCCTAGATTGATGTCGGTTCCTCTGCATTCATGATCGTCCATCCGCAAAGATAGAATTCCGGCGGCATCAGTCGGAGCTGTTTTCCAGCCATTGGAAAATACGGGGCGGGGCAGGGTTTGTGATGATGGGCTCAGCGCTGTATAACCGAACCGAGATGGGCTTTGCTCACGAATCACACAAATGGAGATTACCCTGCGGTCCCGCAAGAAAACGGAGTGTTGAATTTAAAATATTTCCCGGCCCCGGTGATGACATTATTATTAATACCGTGATAAAAGAGTGTGCGGTAGAAACGAACAGGCCTGAAGCCGTCTTTCCATGAGGCGGGCTATGGTCAGGAGAAAAGTGATGCATCTTCGTATGAGAGATTGCGAAATCACAGAACGTCCTGCAGAAAGCGCCTTCACACAAGTCGAGCGTGAGTTTCCTCTCTATCCCCAGGATCTACGATCCACCTCGCGTTGCCGCGTTCAGCATCAACTGATTGAAGGCTCCGGCGTCGGACTGGCCACGGTGCAGCGCATCATCACACACCATGGCGGCCGCGTGTGGGCGGGAGCCGGGATCGATCGCGGCTCAACCTTTTACTTTTCGTTTTCCCAATCCAACCCATGAGAGAAATACCCCATGGATATTCAACCTTCATTGAGCGGAAGCATTCACCGGGCAGCCGGGGGTGGATCGCGGGCCGAGCAGTTCAGGGAGTCTCGCCCGGCTGCACGCCGCCCAAACAGAGGTCTCCGCAAAACACCAGAGGGATGAAATGAAGATTCATGCTTTTTTGAAAGCAGGCCTTGTTCCAGCCATGTTGTTGCTGGCGACTGGTCTGGCGGCCATGCCCGGCCAGTCTCCGGATGCTTCCGACTCGGTGGTTCTGCCGGTGGTCGCGGGCCAGGACATCCGGTTCACCTTCTTCACCAGCGAAGAGGGGCTGCCGTCCGGGAATGTATGTGGCATCGCCCAGGATGTCCGGGGCTTCTTGTGGTTCGCCACCGACGATGGCTTGAGTCGTTACGATGGCTATTCGTTCCGCACCTTTCGTTTCGAACGCGGCAACTCCAACAGTCCGAGCAGCAGTTCCATGCTGGCAATCGAACGGGGGGGGGGCAATGTCTTGTGGCTGGCCACCACCAGCGGCGGGGTGGATCGGTTTGATACGGTCACCGAAACCTTTTCCCACTACCGTCATGACCCAACTGACTTCAACAGCTTGAGTGGATTTGTTGCGAGTGGCTGCCTCTACGAGGATCGGCAGGGTGCGTTATGGATTGGCACCAGGGATAGCGGCCTGAACCGCCTTGATCCGGCGACGGGGGCGTTTACCCACTATCGTAACGACCCCCTGAATGCCAACAGTCTGAGCAGTGATCGGATTGAAAGCATCTACCAGGATTCGGGCGGGATGATGTGGATCGGCACCTCGGATGCGGGGCTGAACCGGCTCGATCCGGTCTCCGGGCAGATTACCCGGTATCTGCCGAATCCGGTTGATCCGCCCGCATTGCCGGATGTGTTTGTGCATGGCATGTACGAAGACCGCGCCGGCACGTTCTGGGTGGCAACCGAAAAGGGTTTTGGGACCCTGGACCGGCCAACCGGCCGCTTTACCCGCTACGTCATTGGTCCCGACCGGCCGGATGCGGCCGGTCTCAATGCGATTGTGCGGTTCCACGAAGATGCGGCGGGCAACCTGTGGCTGGGCACCGGTGGCGCGGGGATACTGAAGTTTGACCGGCAGCAGCGACGGGTCGTGCAATACAAAAACGACCCGGCCAATCCCCACAGCTTGCGCAACAACTTTGTCAGCTCGTTCCAGGAAGACCCCTCCGGGACGCTGTGGGTGGGCACCCTGGGCGGCGGGGCGAATATGTTTCCCTCCCGGCCGCCCAAGTTTTCCCATTACCAGCACGAGGCCGGCAATTCCAACAGTGTGGCCGACAATTTCATCCTCTCCATCTTTGAAGACCACGCTGGCATCGTGTGGATCGGCAATGACCGCATTCTCAACTGTTGGGATCGTCAGTCGAATACCTGGCAGCTCTACCGCAATGACCCCGCTAACGAGGCCAGTATCACGACCGGTTCGGTGACGGCCACCCATGAGGACCCGGACGGCACGCTCTGGTTTGGCACCTTTTTGGGCGGGCTGAACCGGTTTGATCCCCAGACTGGGCACTTCAAAGCCTACCGGTTCGATGCCAACGACCCCCACAGTCTGAGCGATAACATTATTCGATCGCTCT
>JBNLGU010000113.1:0-7573 GCA_050306215.1 Pontiella sp. | reverse complement strand
ACACCGGTATCGGCTACACCATTTCTAAAATGTGCTAGTTGATCAGAACCGATTTTCCGGATCCGGCCACAACTTCGCCGACGATGATTGCCCGTTGCTTGTTGGCTTTCAGAATCTTGAGCGTTTGTTCGACATCCTTTTTGCCGATCATCATGACGTAGCCAATGCCCATGTTGAATACCCGGAACATTTCCTCGTGGTCGACCTGGCCGGCTTCCTCGATGAATTTAAAAATGGGCGGAATCTTCCATGTGGCACGATCAAAGACAGCGTCCACGTTGTCCGGCAGCACGCGGGGAACATTGTCGTACAGTCCACCGCCGGTAATATGGGCCATGCCGTGGATGTCGACCTTCTTCATCACCGCCGAGACGGGATTGAGATAACTCTTGTGGATGGCCAGCAGAGCCTTCTCGAACGTGGTCTTGGTGCCCGGCACGAGATCGGACAGTTTTTTGCCGGCCTTCTCGAAAATCACTTTGCGGGCGAGGGAATACCCGTTGGTTTGAAGACCGGTCGAGGGGAGGCCGATGAGCACATCGCCCTTCTTGATCTTCTTACCGGTAATCAGCTTTTTGCGCTCGACGGTTCCTACCACGGTGCCGACGAGATCATATTCGCCGTTGGGGTAGAGGCCTGGCATCTCGGCGGTTTCGCCACCCAGTAGCGCCATGCCGTTTTCCTTGCAGGCCTTGCAGAAGCCTCCGACAACCGCCTCGAATACTTTGGGATCAAGCGCTGCGGCACCGAGATAGTCCAGGAAAAAGAGCGGGTGCGCGCCCTGTACTAGAATGTCGTTTACGCAGTGGTTAACCAGGTCCTGGCCAACGGTGTTGTGCTTGTTGGCCATGTTGGCCACTTTCAATTTGGTGCCGACGCCGTCGACACTGCTGACCAGCAGGCTTTCCTTGCCGGGCGATTTAAACAAACCGCCGAAGGAGCCCAGTTCGCTGACCACGCCGGAAGTGTTGGTGGCCTTGACCTTTTTGCCAATGCGCTTGAGCGAATTCATCATTACATCGATATCCACGCCGGCTTCGGCGTAGGCGGATTTTTTCTTTTTAGCCATGAATTGTGATCCTCTGTCAGTTGAATTTGATCGGGTCAGAATCTCTTTCCGAAATGGAGATGTCAACACCGTTACCGAGCGCTTTTTCGAGTATTTTGGCATAAACCGGCAAATAGCCGCGTTCCGTGTTGGTGTGTTCGCATAAAACGACATGGGTGCCGTTGAGCGTTGCGGACAGAATGTTGTGGTGGCTCATTTCGCCGGTCAGGTAGCAGTCTGCCATTACGCCCTTGAACACTTCTGTCCCAGCCCCGGCGCAGAGCGCCACGGTTTGGACCGGTTTAGTTGTGTCGGCTTCGGCCAGTCGGAGATTCTTGAGTTTCAAGAACTTCTTCATCCGACGTGCCAGCGTTGAAATGGATACCGGATTTTTCAGGGTGACCATCCGCCCCTGACCCGTATCCGTGCCCTCGATTGGGCAAAGGGGTTCGACCTCTCCATTGCCAACGCCACTGGCCAGCCAGTCGTTGACTCCGCCGATCACGGAATCCAATGCCGTATGGGGTGAATAGACGGCGATGTTCTTCTGGATGAGCTTCATGACCGCCCGGTCGTAAGCATTGCGGGCATCCAGGCGGTTGACCGGCGAAAAGAGGATGGGGTGGTAGGCGATGATAAGATCGGCCTTGCCGGCGATTCCTTCATCGGCGACGGCCTCCGTGAGATCAATGGTCAGCAGGACATTTTTTATCTTCCGTGGCCGGGGTGGGTTGATCAGCAACCCGACATTGTCCCACGCCTCGGCCAGGCTCAACGGGGAAATGTTGTTCAGGATATCGACCGCTTCGGAAAGTTTCATGGCAGCATTATGCACATTGGCGTTTGGCCGTAAAAGTGAAATGTGGAAGGGGAAAACTTGAACACCTGAAAATTGTTCTTAGAATTCCTTGATCTAACCAAGGAGGACATGATGAAGAAATGGAAGTGTAGCGTGTGTGGCTATATCCATGACGGGGATGAGGTATGTGAGGCTTGCCCGAAGTGCGGTGCTCCTGCGGAAAAAATCGAATTGCTGGATCAGGCCAAGGCGGACTTGATTGAGCGTTCCCGGCATACCAACGCACTACACGCGCAGCTTATCGACCTTGCGCGCCAGATCGAGCGGGTCTGTGAAGATGGCATCCGCGACAATCTGGACCCGGGATGCGTCGACGTGTTCAAGAAAAGCCTGAATGCCTCGTATGTCATGATGAAGCTCTCCATGACGGAGATGGGCACTCACATGAACAAGGGGAAGTGGGATTGATATCGGTGTGACGGATCGCAGAAAAAGAAAACGCCTCCTCGCGCAAGCGAAGGGGCGTTTTCCTTGACCAGTATGTAGGCGAAACGCTTACAGGGCCTTTTGGATGAAGATCATCACGAAGAGGGCAACGGTTTCCACGATACCGAGTACGGTCAGGTAGTTACCAAAACCCTGTCCGGTTTCCGCCAGAGCGTCCGAGCCGGCCGCGCCAGCCTTGCCCTGGTACCAAGCCGACATGCCCATGGCGATACCACCGATTATGCCGGCACCGAGCTGAGCGATGCTGGGATCCGCTTTGAGAATGAAGTTAAGCAGCAGCATGCCGTAAATGGTCTGCGACAAAGGTGCCCCGATGAATACCAGTAGGATGAAAGGTGCTGCCTTGCCCTGAAGGTAGCATTTTTTCCATGCACCGATACCGGCCATACCCGCGGTTCCTGTTCCGAGCGCTGATCCGATTGCGCCGAATCCCAATGCCATTGCTGCACCTGTTTTTGCCAGAGCTTCTACTGTTGTTGCGTCCATTTTATTATCTCCTGTTGTCGATTCTTATTAATTCAAAGTTTCGTTCTTCTTCTTAAAGGGATGGTAGTGGATTCCTCCCCATTCGACTCCGGCATGGCCGGAAAATTCCAACGTATTCAAGCGGATGCCGTGCACCAGGATGCCCATTGCGCACAGAATGATATTCAAACCATGCCCAAGAAACAGGATGGCTGCGGCGCCAAGCGATGCAAGCCCCTTGAATCCAAGCCCGCTGGCCATTTCGTTGAACGCAACGGCAATCGCCAAAGAGGCGGCGCCCACGGCGTAGAGACGAACGTATGAAATGATATCAACGAAGTTGTTTATAAGATCCAGCGCAAGCGTCACCAATCCAAAGTAGGCTTTTTGCGTCACCAGGCTGACAACGATCAAGCCGGCGCCGGTTCCGAGCACACTGTACAAGACCGGCTTGGGCATGGTCGGAATCGCGATGTTATCCGCTCCAATGACCATGTCCAGTACAAGGAAGAACAGGGACCATGTGGAGCAGATCCATCCCAGATCGGCCAGGCAAGCCGTGCTGTTCAGTTTGCGGATAAAGTTCCACGCATGCGCAATCGTGATGTGCCCGGCACCAATAACGAAGCAGATGAACATGATGTTGTTTGCCGAGATGTTGGGATCGCGCAGTCCGGTCTTGGCCGAATAGCCCGTCATGAAATCGCTGGTCAACTTTTGTAGCGGAGCAGGCAACGATTCCGTAGGGATACCAAAGAAATTGCCGGTCAGCACACCGAAGACAACACAGCAGATGCTCATGATCATAAGCAGGTTCAACCCCGGCTGTGCGGCGGCGTTGCCCTTGGTTTTGACCTTCCCGAACAACGTGAGGCCTATGAAAAGAAAGCCATAGCCCGCATCGCCAATTAGGAATGCGAAAAAGATGCTCAGGAAGATCAGGAACAACGCGCTGACATCCAGCTCCTGGTAGCCGGGGACGACGCCAATCATATCCAGAACAGCCTTGATAGGCGATACCCACTTGGGGTTGCGCAACAAGGTGGGTGGCTCGTCTTCTTCGGCGACATCGTCGAGCTGATAGCCCCAGCCAAATTCTTCGGCCGCAGTCAGAATGTCGGCCTCGCGGTCAATTGGATAGAAGCCCTTCAAGTAGCAGACCGTGCTTTCGGAGCCCATGCCCTGGCGGACTTCCAGGAAGGTGACCCCATCGGTAGCGTGATCCACGACCTCTTCCGCCAGATGCTTGTCGCCGGCACATTTTTCGAATTCGGCTTCGTTTTCCTCGATCGCCTTGCGCGTCTTTTCGATGTGCTTTTCGATTTCTGAAAGCGACCGGTCCGGCAGTTTAACTTCGTGGGCAGGGATGGAAAATTGTTCGCGGCCTACCGCCAGCACAAAGATGAGGTTCTTGTCGCGATCGATTTCGCAGACCGTCACATCTTCCGGTATTTCGGGCGTGTCGCGTACGGGCAGTTCATAGAGTTTGGCGAAAAGGCCGTGCTTGTGCAGTTTCTTAAGTTCGCGCGGGTCGAAATCGCCGAAGGGTGTAATGCGGTCGCGTTCGTGCTCCAGCGCCTGCAGGGTTTCCTTAAGCTCTTTTTCCGTGTGAATCAATTTCCAGACCTTGTCCACCAGCTCGTGGGGATCCTTGCTGCCGGAGGTGTCGATGCCGGGACGCGACTGCAGCACTTCCTTGGCGCGCTGGACATACAGTAGATGGTTGCGTGCCTGCTCCAGCTCGTTGCCTTCCGGAGCATTCACATGCTGGATATGAACCACCTTGAGATCCCGTAGCTTCTGGAGCGTTTCCTCCTGTTGCGTTGCAGTGCACAGGAGCGTCAGTTTTTTCATCTTAACGATCATGCACTTTTCCCTTTGGCAATTTTGGAGCGGGCAACGGCGGCCGTTTGCTGGTCGCCCATGAAAATACGGATAACGCGGATGTTTTCCTTGGCTTCCGGAATCTTCACTTTTTCAAACAGGTTGACGCGCTGGGTCGTGGTACGCAGTTCGTCGGCCAGCAGGCGGTGCTGTTCCTCGAGGATCTGACGCTCCACCCGCAGGCGGGTAAGCTGCTTCAACACCTTGATGCCGTCATCCACCCAGGCATCGGTCTCAAAGAGGTCGGGGACCGCCGGCTTGAACGTCAGGTTATCCAGGATCGGTATGTTAACGCCGGCAATGTTGCCATGCGAAGTGATCAGGGAATCGACCTCCGCGTAGGGCGCCAAATCGACCGGTTCAGAATAGAGCTGGATCCACGAGCTGAGCTTGGCGCGCGCTTCCTGTTCCTCGTCGCGCTTTTCCAGGATTTCCTGGTCCAGCCGACGCATCTCCATCTGCAACTGTTGTTTCTTCAGCTGCAGGGTGGGCAGATAGCGGCTAAACCGCTTCAGCGCGTCGCGCTGCGCCTTCAACTCGTTTTTTGTCAGTTTAATCTTGGCCATTAAACAGTCCTATCAGTCGGATTTGCCTGATTTCGTCTTATGCGGATTTCTTCGGCCAGAACTTGTCGGTAAGCTTCGATGCAATGCCGGTTTCCGCCGGTTCGAAGCAGTCGGCCATGATTTGCCAACCATTGTCGAGAGCCTCTTCCAAGGGCGTATTTACCGAGATGTTCATCATTTCCGCTTCAAAGCGCTCGCCGTATTTGAGCAACTTGGAGTCCCAGTCGCTCATGCGGAAGCCCATGGATTGCTTTTCCAGGGTCTCCTTGAAGTTGGCGTAGAGCTGGATCATGGTGTCCATGATCGTCCGGTGGTCCTCGCGTGTGCGGTTGTTAACCTGCTGCTTCAGGCGGCTCAGCGATCCGAACGGCTCGATACGGCCGTTCTTGAGGTAGAACTGACCCTCTGTGATGTATCCGGTGTTGTCCGGCACCGGATGGGTGACGTCGTCGCCCGGCATGGTGGTGACCGCCAGAATGGTGATCGATCCGCTGCCTTCAAAGTCGACCGCCTTTTCATAGCGGGCGGCCAGCTGCGAATAGAGGTCGCCTGGATAGCCGCGGTTGGACGGAATCTGCTCCATGGTAATCGCAACTTCCTTCATGGAGTCGGCAAAGTTGGTCATGTCGGTCAACAAGACGAGCACGCGCTTGTCTTCCAGGGCGTACTTTTCGGCCACGGCCAGCGAGACATCCGGTACGAGCAGGCATTCCACCGTCGGGTCAGATGCGGTATGGACGAACATGACCGAGCGCGAAAGGGCGCCGCTTTCATCCAGTTTGTCGCGGAAGTAGAGATAGTCGTCGTGCTTCAGGCCCATCCCGCCGAGAATAATCACGTCGACTTCGGCCTGCAGGGCGATCTGCGCCAGCAGTTCGTTGTAGGGCTCGCCCGCCACCGAAAAGATCGGGAGCTTCTGCGATTCCACGAGCGTGTTGAACAAGTCGATCATCGGGATGCCGGTACGAACCATGTTGCGCGGGATGATGCGCTTGGCAGGGTTGACCGAAGGCCCGCCGATTTCGATCATGTTTTCCTCGATGGCCGGTCCCTTGTCGCGCGGAACGCCGGAACCGGTGAACACGCGGCCCAGCAGGTTTTCAGAGAAGGGAACCTGCATGGTGCGGCCGAGGAAGCGGACATGGGCGTCGGTTCCAATGCCGCGGCTGCCGGCAAAAACCTGGAGGAACACGTTTTCCTTTTCCAGACGGATGACCTGGGCCAGCGACGTGCCGTGCGCCGAGTCGACCTGCGCCAACTCGCCGGCGATTACATCGTCGGCCTTGACGACAATGACGTTGCCGGCAATTTGTTCGATTCGGTGGTATACTTTATTCTGCATAGTCGGAAACCTCCGCGAGCGCTTTGGTCATACGCTCTTCAATTTGTTTAAATTCATCCGATTGGAACTCGCTGTTGTTCCAGTCGCGGCAGGACTGCGTGAGCTGCTGGAAGAAAGAACGGGCCGTAGCCTTGTCCTCAAACTTCATCTTGGTATCCATCAGCTTGAGCAGCTTCCCGAAAACATATTCCTGACGTTCGACCGAGTTGGCCGAGTCGGTTTCGCTAAAGGCATTCTGCTGAAGATAGGTGGCGTCGATATACTCGGATTTGAGGTAGAGGACGAAATCGTCGATCGAGGTTCCTTCCTCGCCGACCACCTTCATCATTTGGCCCACTTCGCTGCCGTTGCGGAGTACCTTGCGCGCCTTGGCCACCTTTTCCTCGTCGACGACACTTGGATACTTGCTCCAGGAGTCGAGCGGGTCGATGGCCGGGTAGCGGCGGGCGTCGGAACGCGCGCGGGAGAGACCATGGAACGCACCAACCACCTTCAGCGTAGCCTGGGTTACCGGTTCTTCAAAGTTGCCGCCGGCCGGGGAGACCGTTCCGCCGATGGTGACCGTTCCCATTTCGCCGTTGTTCAACCGCACCGCACCGCCGCGTTCGTAGAACGAAGCAATCACGGATTCGAGATATGCCGGGAAGGCTTCCTCGCCCGGGATTTCCTCCAGGCGTCCGGACATTTCGCGCAACGCCTGTGCCCAGCGGGAGGTGGAGTCGGCCAATAGCAGGACGTCGAGGCCCATCTGGCGGTAGTACTCGGCCAGCGTCACACCGGTGTACACCGATGCTTCGCGGGCGGCCACCGGCATCGACGAGGTGTTACAGATGATCAATGTGCGTTCCATCAGGCTTTTGCCAGTGCGCGGGTCGGTCAGTTCCGGGAATTCGCGGAGCGTTTCCACCACCTCGCCGGCGCGCTCGCCGCAGGCCGCGATAATTACGATATCCACTTCGGCG
>JBNLGU010000112.1:0-7856 GCA_050306215.1 Pontiella sp. | reverse complement strand
GCAGCGGGTGCCCGCCTGCCGTATCCGATGCAACCGGGCTCAGGGTCGTACGGACTGGTTCCGGGCATTACCTACACGGGCCTGGCCAATGGATGGGGATGGGGCGCACAGGCGAAGGGCACCTTCTATCTCGATGAAAACAAGCACGACTACACGCTGGGCAATCGCTACGGCCTGCAAGGCTGGCTGCTGCGGGATCTTTGCAAAGCCTCGGCCTTGTCTCTGCGTTTAAGCGGAAATCGGGTTGAAAGTATCGATGGTGCCGATCCGGATTTGAATCCCGCCATGACGCCGCTGGCCGATCCGGATTTGCGCGCTGGAACGCGGATTGATCTGCTGGCCGGTATCGACTTCCGTAAGGGTGCCGTGCGTTTCGCGCTTGAAGGCGGCGCGCCCGTGTATGAAGAGCTCGACGGTCCCCAGCTTGAAACGGAGTGGATGGTTCTGGGTGGGGGACAGCTGTCGTTTTAGAGCAGCTTCTGTGAAGTTTGTCGGAACGTGTTGTAGGGCGGGAATGGCTGAAAGCCTTCCTGCCGAAGCTAGAAGGTCTACGACCATTCCAGCGCTACAAAAAGGACCGCCTAATTAAAGCGAGACTGCTCCAGGCCGGGCATGTTCCCCGAGCGCCCCGCGGCGTCCCTACCCTTTGGCCACCGCAACGGCCAGCAACACCCAGCCAACGATAAAGGCTAAGCCTCCAATGGGGGTAATCATGCCGAGCTTGGTGACGCCGGTCAGGGCCATGACGTACAGGCTGCCGGAAAAGATCGCGATGCCGATCACGAACGCCCAGCCGCTGCTCGATAGAGATTTGGTTTGGACATGCATGGCCAGCAGGCCGACGGCCAGGATCGCGAAGGTGTGGTAGAAGTGGTACTCGACCCCGGTCATCCAGTTGGCCAGCATCTTTTCGGACAGCTTTTCCTTCAAGCCATGCGCGCCGAAGGCACCGAGCATGACGCCCAGCGCGCCGCTCACGGCGCCGATCGATAGAAACAGTTTTGCTATGGGGTTCATTTTTTCTCCTGAATGTAGATGCGGCTTCCAGCCGCGTTGGGTTTGAATGGGGGGGTGCTTGGCGTGCGTAACGAAGCTGGAAGCTTCGTCTACGTTGATGGGTCCATGACCCGGCCGATAAACAGGATCGTGCCGGTCGAATTTTCGCGGATGAGGAACAGGAACGGGCGGTTGACGGAAAACTGTGGCGGTACGCTCAAGGCTTTCATCACGACAGCGGTTGCCGCAGCGGCTTCGGTCCCCTCTTCGTTTACCTCGACAAATGCCTTGTGGATCACATCATCGATCACCAGATCCCGTGAGCCGGTCATGCCGGTAAAGTCGGCCTGTTTCGAGAACGCAAGGGGCATGCCCATTGCGGCCAGCGTGCTCCCCAAGGTAAATGAAGATTCGAGTTTGAATTTCGGCATTTGAAGCATCACTTCCCGCTGGTTGAACTCGAGCTCATTCAGGGAGACGGGCTGCGGATTTTCGCCGGGATTGGGCAGCAGGATGACCATGGATAGTTCGCTACCTTCGTAGGGGAGCTCCAGGGCCTGCACCTTCTCGGTGCGTGCCAGCATGAAATCGCCGGTCTGTGACATCATCGGGACATCGGTCTTGGTGCCATCGGCGAGGGTGAACGGTGCGGGTCTGGTCGCATTCGTTTTGAATTGCGTGGCCCAGTTGCCTTTAAAGTAGATCGCATTGGCCAATACCAAGCGGGTCATTGCGTTGAGTGCCCCCTCGGCTATCAAATCCTTGATCTTGTCGTTGGTTTGGTCTTCCACCCATGTATTGATCTGCTGGCGGGCGCCCTCGGCGTCGGCCTTGTAGTCGACCGGATGGAGTTCGCTCCCGTAATACTTTTTGGTGAGGGCGAGATAGTCCGGGAGGAAGGTAAAATCCTTCTGCGGCCAGAGTGCGTTGGCCACGTTGAGCTGCACCCGACCGGTTTCCTGAACATTGTTCAGGGTTTTGCGGAGGTAGGCAAATGCAGGGTGGGTGGGTTCCGGGCCGCCCAGGTGGAGCACCGTATCCATCTGTTCCGCGGTTTCGCCGCGCGCGCCGCCATAGGTCATGGCCAGTGCCGTGGAAATGGAGTAGGGGGAAAAGAAAAGGTTTCCTTCGTTTTCGGCCGCGAGCTTTCCGTACAGATCAAACGCCAGGTCGTTAACTGCTTCGGAGGGATCGAAGGCCTCGGCCGTGGGTTTGGGATTCTTCCATTGCAGGTCGGAAATCTCGAGCGTGGTTTTGCTGCCGGTTTTCTTGTCGCTGATTTCAAGATCCTTGGCGACCCACAGGCCATCCATCTTTTTGATGCTGATGATGCGCATGCGGCTCAATTCCTTGTGCCTGTCATCAAGCGTTTGGGCTTCGAGCAGCATGCCCATGTTTTTCTCGATCCAAAGCCGCATGGTTTTTTTTGATCCGGGGACGGGAACATCGACCACGTAGCAGTCGCGGTTGATTTTCTTCTCCTCCTTGATCAACGTCGAATGGGGCCACCATAGGACGGAAAAACTCAGGTCGGCCCAGGTTATGCCCGTATCCAGAATGGTGGAGGTGGGCTTGCTTTTTGGATTCGAGAACGAGTAGTCGGGCTTGTCTCCCTGCCAGGTGATGGCCAGGCGTTCCTTGTCGATGACATAGTTCGCAGAGGGCGTATCGGCACCCCAGTCCAGTTCCATTTGGACCGGCAGGTTCGACTTTGTAAACCCGTTCTTCGTTTTTACCTTCAGCGATCCGGTCAGCTTCAACGGATCATCCGGCAGCTTGGAGCGGACGAACGCCAGAATGTCGTCGCCGGACATGGATTCGGAATAGCCGCAAAGGGCACAAGACAGCGTAAAAGCAAACAGCAGTATTTTTTTCAAACCACTCATCTCCTTTCAGGGGAGGTTTATTCGACAAAATGATTTAGGACAGAATAATTTTCCTATCGTTCGGAATCATTTTGTCCGTAATTATTTTGTCGGAGTCTCCGAAAGTTTCAGCGCGTAGCGCAGGGCCTGATCGATGTTCTTAACGGTCTTGAAGGTCAGTTTCTTTTTAATTTCATCCGGGATTTCATCGAGGTCGACCTTGTTCTTTTCCGGAAGCATGATGTGCTTGATGCCGGCCCGGGCTGCGGCCATCACCTTTTCCTTTACGCCGCCCACGGCGATGACGCGGCCGCGCAGGGTGATCTCGCCCGTCATGGCCAGGTCGGGTCGTACCGGTTGGTCGAGCAGCATCGAAAGGATCGATAGTGCGATGGCCACTCCGGCCGACGGTCCATCCTTGGGCGTGGCGCCGGCGGGCACGTGGATGTGGATGTCGCTCTGACCGATCAGCTTTTCATCGAGCTTAAAGGCATCGGCGTTGGCGCGGAGATAGCTGAGCGCCGCGCGGGCCGACTCCTTCATCACATCGCCGAGCGAACCGGTCAGGATAAGGCCGCCCTTTCCGGGCATATGGGTGGATTCGATAAAGAGGATGTCGCCGCCGTACGGTGTCCAGGCGAGTCCGGTCACGACGCCGGGCATGGCCTTGTTTTCCGCCACGTCCTTTTCAATCTTCACCGGGCCGAGGAAGCCCTTGAGCTTGCGGGGCGTGACTTCGACAGGGCGGGTCTTGCCTTCGGCGAAGCCGCGGGCGACTTTGCGGCAGACATTGGCGATCTGCCGTTCAAGGTTGCGGACGCCGGCCTCGGCGGTATAGCCGGTGATGATGGCTTCAAGGACCTCGGACTTGAATTTGATCTGGGTTCGTTTTAGCCCGTGTTCACCCACCGCCTTGGGTACGAGATAGCGACGTGCGATCTGCACCTTTTCCTCCTGCGTGTAGCCGGGTAGGCGGATCACTTCCATGCGGTCGCGCAAGGGACCGGGAATGGTGTCGAGCATGTTGGCGGTGGTGATGAACAGGACTTTCGAGAGATCGAACTTCACATCGAGGTAGTGGTCGTTGAAGGTCGAGTTCTGTTCGGGATCGAGCACCTCCAGCAGGGCGGAGGCGGGATCGCCGCGGAAGTCCTTGCCGACCTTGTCGATCTCGTCGAGCATGAAGACGGGATTGTTTGCGCCGCAGCGGCGCAGGCTTTCGATAATGCGACCGGGCATGGCGCCGATGTAGGTGCGGCGGTGTCCGCGGATCTCGGCTTCGTCGTGCATGCCGCCAAGCGACATGCGGACAAACTCGCGGCCCAGTGCGCGGGCCACCGACTTGCCAAGCGAGGTCTTGCCGACACCGGGCGGGCCGGCGAGGCAGAGGATCGGACCCTTCATGTCTTTTTTCAGCTTGAGGACGGACAGGTATTCAAGGATGCGCTCCTTGACCTTTTCGAGGCCATAGTGGTCCTTGTCGAGAATCTTCTGGGCGGCCGTAAGATCCAGTTGGTCCTCCGAGCTTTTGTGCCACGGCAGCTCGGCCATGACATCGAGATAGGTGCGGATGACCCCGTGTTCCGGGGACGCCGGAGGTACGGCTTTGAGCCGCTGGAGTTCCTTGTCGGCGGCGGCGCGCGCCTCGTGGGGAAGGTTGGCTTCCTCAAGCTTTTTCTCCAGTTCGAGGATTTCGGCGGTTTGGGGATCGTCTTCGCCCAGCTCCTCCTGGATGGTTCTCAGTTGCTCGCGCAGGAATATTTCGCGCTGGGTCTTGGAAAAGGTTTCGTTGACCTTGCTCTGGATCTTGTTGCCAAGCTGCAGAACCTGGTTTTCGCGGTTGAGAAACTGCATCAGCTTCTTGAGCCGGCTGGCCGGGCTGTTGTCGGCCAGCAGCTTCTGGCGATCATCGGCGGAGATGGGCAGGTTGGTGGCAATCAGGTCGGACAACTGCGCGGGCGTTTCCATGTTGATGATCGCGATCGCCAGCTCGTCCGGCAGGTTGGGGGACATGGCGACAATCTGCTGGAAGCTGTCCGATGCATTGCGGGCCAACGCCTCCGATTCGATCGAATCGTCCTGGGTTTCCTCGACCATCCGGTAATGGGCCTTGGGATAACCGCCGTCGTTGATCAGGTCGCTCAGTTCGCAGCGGGATAGCCCTTCCACGAGGATGTGGGTGGACCCGTCGGGGAAGTTGAGGGTCTTGATCAGGCGGGCCACGGCGCCCATGCGGTAGACGTCCTCCTTGGTCAGGTTGGTTTCGTCGATCTCCTCCCGGCGCTGGAGCGCGGTGATGAAGTGCGGGGTGCGGGTGGAGAGCTCGGTCACCAGCTTTTTCGACTCGTCCGAGGTGATCACCAGCGGGGCGACCATGTGCGGGAACAGGACAAAATTCTTCAGGGGCATCACCGGCAGGATGTCAGGGACTTCCTGTTCGGGGACGATTTCAACATCGATGGGGTCTGTGTTTTCTTGCGCACTCATATATACTGAAGAGTAGGGCAACGGCCTTTCAATGTCTGGAAAAATGCGCGTGAAATTCGCAAATGCGCGACGTGGCGGCGCAGGGCGATTTTGAATTGATCCCCTTTTTTCTATGCAGTGCGGCGGGATAAAGGTAAATGTTTGAAAGAATATGTAAATAAACGGCGTATATTGGCATGCTTTCAAAGGTGAATTCAGGTGCGGTGGTCGGGATCGAGGCCTACCCCGTGGAGATCGAGGTGAACGCCGGGCATGGCGAGCCCAAGGTGGTGATTGTCGGACTCCCGGATGCGGCGGTGAAGGAGAGCTCGGACCGAGTATGGACGGCGCTGATCAACTCCGGCTTCCGCCCGCCGATGGGACGGACCACCATCAATCTCGCCCCGGCGGACATGAAGAAGGAGGGGCCCAGCTTTGATCTACCGATCGCCCTCGGGATTATTGCCGCGCTCGATGACATGAAGCATGAGTTGCTCTCGCGCATCTGCATTGTGGGCGAGCTGGCACTGAGCGGCACGGTACGCCGGGTGCGCGGTATCCTGCCTATTGCGATCATGGCCCGCAACGCCGGCTACAAGGCGATCATGGTGCCGGCGGAAAATGCGGAAGAGGCGGCCGTGGTTGACGGCATCAAGGTGTTCCCCGCCCGCAACCTGCGCGAGGCGGCCGACTTCCTGAATCAAGAGATCAAGCTCGATCCCTATGAACTCGATGTACACTCCGTCTTTGATGCCAACAGTAGCTATGAGGACGACTTTTCCGATGTGAAGGGGCAGGAATACGCCAAGCGAGCGCTAGAAGTGGCGGTTAGCGGTGGGCACAACCTGCTGATGATTGGGCCGCCCGGTACGGGCAAGAGCATGCTGGCCAAGCGGATCCCCTCCATCCTGCCGGCGATGTCGCTCGACGAAGCGTTGGAAACCACCAAGATCCATAGCATCACCGGCACACTTAAATCACATCAGGCGCTGGTGGCTCGCCGCCCGTTCCATTCTCCGCACCACACGATATCCGATGCTGGACTGCTGGGGGGCGGAACCAATCCCATGCCCGGCGCGGTGAGCCTAGCCCACAACGGCGTGTTGTTTCTCGACGAGCTTCCCGAATTCCAGCGCAGCGTGCTGGAAGTGATGCGCCAGCCGCTCGAAGACGGGGAGGTGACCATCGCGCGTGCGGCGGCCAGCGTCACCTATCCTTGCCGCTTCATGCTGGTGGCCGCCATGAATCCGTGCCCCTGCGGCTACCAGACCGATCCCAAGCGCGAGTGCCGGTGCTCTCCCACGCAGATTGCCCGCTACCGCAGCAAGATTTCCGGGCCGCTGCTCGACCGCATCGACATCCACGTCGAGGTGCCCGCCATCTCGTACGAACAGCTGACCAAGCTGTCCAAAGGCGAGCCTTCCGCCGATATCCGGGACCGGGTGGTGCGGGCCCGCGATATCCAGCAGGCGCGCTACAAAACCCATCGAGGCACGCATTGCAATGCCAACATGCGCAGCAAGACCCTGCATCAAGTCTGCAAGCTGGAGCCCGACGCCGAGCAGATTCTGCGCACCTCCATGTCGGACCTCAATTTCAGCGCCCGCGCCTACGACCGCATCCTCAAGGTCGGTCGGACCATTGCGGATCTGGCCGGCACCGAAGCCATCCACGCCCAGCACATTGCCGAAGCCATCCAATACCGTACGCTCGACCGCCAGTTGTGGGTTTGAGGGGAGGGGTGCGGAGAACAGACGAAACGGACTTAACAGACAGAACGTAGGGCAACCTGCTTCCGTTTCGTCCGTTCAGTCCGTTTCCGGAAAGGAGAAGCATGGAAAACAAACCGAACAACAAGGCCATGGATTCAAAGTCCGCAGAGCGGGTCTATGGCAAGCACAGCGGCTACCGCCAGCTCAGGGCCTATCAGGTGGCGGAGCTTTGCTACGATTTTACCTGCCGGTTTTGCGAGCGTTATATCCCTTTCAAGGATCGTCATCACGACCAGATGCTACAGGCCGCGCGCAGTGGCTACCAAAACCTGTCCGAAGGCAGCGAAGACAGCGCCACCACCAAGAAGCTGGAAATGAACCTGACCAATGTTGCCCGGTCCAGCCTAGGCGAATTGCATAAGGATTACATCAAGCATCTAAAGCGGCGCCATCTGCGCGAATGGAATATGGGCGATCCCGTATTCGAAGAAGCGCGTCAATTGCGGCCCCAAACCTTGGATGATGCTGCCGCGTGGGTGAACAGGGAAAAGAACCACGAGGAACGCGCCGCGAATCTGGGTGCGATTCTCTCCGCCCAAGCCCATTGGCTGGCGGAGCGCTTGCTGAATCGACAGGCGCAGGATTTCGAAATAAACGGCGGGTTTTCCGAACGGCTCTACAAGGCTCGGTCTGGGCGGGAAGGGCGGTAGTTCCGCATAGTATTGCTCCGGATGTGGGTCGTGTGATATTCCAAGCGCACAAACATGCATGGTGCTTCATCCAGTTTGTCCGGAGACAAGGGGGCCTCGTGGCTTCG
>JBNLGU010000111.1:0-7964 GCA_050306215.1 Pontiella sp. | reverse complement strand
TGGGATGCGTTCAGTCCCGGGCACCTGGATCAGCACCTCGGGCCGTTCTTCGAACGTGGCCTGGCCGATGGAAGTCTCACTCACGCATCGGCTCGAGAACTGCTCGAGGCCCTGTTCGTCAAATTCAACAACCACCCTGCCCCGCCGAAGGTGGGTGTTACGCTAAAGGAGAGCGGAACCTACACCGATTTTGCCAACATTAACAGCGGCGGCCTGACCATTGACGGTGAAGACGGAGTCAACGACGTCACCTGGCTCGTCCTCGACGTGATCGACGAAATGCGCCTGTTGCAACCCAGCTCTAACGTGCAGGTGAGCCGCAAGAATCCCGATGAATTCGTCAAACGCGCCGCCAAAATCGTTCGCAAGGGCTGGGGTCAGCCGTCGTTCTTCAATGCCGACGCGGTCGTCGAGGAAATGCTGCGCATGGGAAAAAGTATCGAGGATGCGCGCTGCGGCGGAACGAGCGGATGCGTCGAAACCGGAGCCTTCGGCAAGGAGGCCTACATCCTCACTGGATACTTCAATCTGCCGAAGGTTTTAGAAATCACGCTGAACAACGGCGTCGACCCCCTGACCGGAAAACAGATCGGCATTGAAGCCCCTTTCGGCACCTACGAAGAACTATTCGACGCCTTCAAACAGCAACTGCACTATTTCATCGAAATCAAGGTCGCCGGCAACAACACCATCGAAAAGCTATACATGGAGCAGATGCCCGTCCCGTTCCTCTCCACCATCATTTCCGACTGCATCCAAAACGGGAAGGACTACAACGCCGGCGGCGCGCGCTACAACACCATGTATATCCAGGGCGTTGGCATCGGCACCATGACCGACAGCCTCTGCGCCATCCGCAAACAGGTCTACGAAGAGCAGAACTTTTCGATGGATGAACTGCTCGCAGCGCTGAAAAACGACTTCGAGGGCTACGAAGCCATTCGCAGCAAACTCTTCAACCAGTCGCCGAAATACGGCAACGACGATGACGTAGCCGACACGGTCATGCGCGCCGTGTTCGATGCCTTCCACGACGAGGTCACCGGACGACCCTGCATGAAAGGCGGCAAGTACGCCATCAACATGCTGCCAACCACCTGCCATGTCTATTTTGGCTCGGTAATCGGCGCCACGCCCTGCGGCCGCAAGGCCCGTATGCCGCTGCCCGAAGGGATCTCGCCCTCCAAGGGGGCCGACCGCAAGGGACCGACGGCCGTGATCCAGTCCGCCGCCAAAATGGGCCACCTCGACACCGGCGGCACGTTGCTGAATCAAAAGTTTACGCCGCAGGTGATGGCCGGCCAACGGGGAATCGACAACATGAGCGCGCTGGTGCGGGCCTATTTCCGTATGGACGGTCACCACATTCAGTTCAACGTGATCGAAAAGGAGACTCTGCTCGATGCACAGAAGCATCCGGAAGAATACTCGGACCTGATCGTGCGCGTCGCCGGATACAGCGATTATTTCAACAACCTCGACAAGGTCCTGCAGGACGAAATCATCGCCCGCACCGAACAGGATTTTGGCTGAGTAAGATGTGATGCCGTTAGCTATTTAGCGTAGACGGCACTCTCCTGACAGATGCTGCGCAACGAATTGCGATACTGCCCACCTCCCGGTGACTCGGGAGGTGGTTTTCTGTGTTTGGCTCAACGTTATTTTCGATAGCGGCGTTCGGATTCAGCAATCGGGATATCGTTGGCACTCATGTCGCGCCGTTGCATGAGTCCGTTTGAATCGAATTCCCAATGCTCGTTCCCATGGGTGCGGTACCATTGTCCATCAACCGCATTGCGATATTCATATTCAAACCGTACTGAGATTCGGTTATCGGTAAAAGCCCAGAGCTCTTTCATTAGCCGATAATCGAGCTCCTTTTCCCATTTCTTTTTGAGAAAGGCCTTAATGGCTTTGCGGCCGGTAAAAAACTCACCGCGATTCCGCCATTTCGAATCTTCGGTATAGGCCAGTGCAACCCTCTCCGGATCGCAGCTGTTCCATCCGTCTTCTGCTGCCTGAACTTTGGCCAGAGCAGTTTCACGCGTGAAGGGGGGAACTAATTTTATACTCATTTTCTTTATCTCCTTTGGTTTCTAACAGTTTCTCCAGCTCAGCGATATGTGTTTTGAGGGGCTGGAACATTTCTCTTCTTCAGTGAAGCGGCGAGTGATGTGCCGGGGGCAGGTTTGACCTTGGGATCAGGTTATGATTGTTCCGCAGAACACGGGAACGGGACCCATAACTTAAGGCTCATGGAGCCAACGGCCAAGAGGCCACAAGCAAGGGACACCAACGCTGCAGCAGTGTAAAATCCGATACTCCACACCTGTGCAATGCATTGCGGAAGGGTCGCCCCGCCAATGGGAACCAGTGACCATATCAACAACACAGTAAACAACGTGTTCATCATGATGAGACTACTCCAGAAGATGAGCGCTATACGTATAGGTTTCATTTTCCTGATACCTCTTGAAGCGATTACGGGAGACCACTTCCTCAGCCGATAGTTGACCGGGGCGCGGCCACGGTTCCTTTCCTGAGCTGTTTGCAAAATACAGAACAAGAATGAGGCCGCGTTTACGGATTCCAAATTCCTGTTCCCGCTGTGTTTGCTGCGTATGCCGAAAAGTCCCGGGGCGGTCGGCCCAATGCACGCTGTACACCATCCGTGATACTGGAGTTTCGGCCATCGAGAACGGTGTTGAAAAGATATGCAGTAAGATCAACAACATCCTGCGGCACACCCTCCTCAGTCATTCCAGAGACAAGCTGTTCGTTGGTAATCGGTACATAGCGAATATCTCGTCCAGCTGCCGTTGCAATTTCAGTAACGGCGTCAGCGAAGGTGAGCAGCCGCGGCCCGGTGACTTCGTAGAGCTGTCCGTGGTGTCCATCCTCGGTTAGGGCTGTCACAACAACATCAGCAATATCGTCCACATCAATGAAAGGTTCGTATACGTCGCCGGCCGGCAGGGCCAAAACACCCTCGCGAAGCGGATCTAAAAAGAAGCCCTCACTAAAGTTCTGGTTAAACCAGCTGGCACGAACGATCGTCCATGCAATCCCAGAGTTCTGTACAATCTTTTCGCACTGCATTGCAGCCTCTTCCCCACGCCCCGACAGAAGAACCAGATGCTCTACACCGTTGCAGGAAGCGAGTTCTGTAAACCGGCGGATAGCAACGGGGGCTGCGGGCACGGCAAGATCCGGATAGTACGTTACGTAAACGGAAACGATATTCTGCAATGCGGGCTCCCACGTGGATTCATTTTCCCAATCAAAGGGAATTTCGCTCGCTCGAGAACCGATGCGTGTTGGTACGCCACGGTCCGCAAGCCGTTTCGCCACACGGCGGCCTGTTTTTCCGGTGCCACCGATGACCAGTATGCTATTTTTATGCGCTAATGTTTTTGTTGCTGCTTTCATCGTTTTTTCCTTCTGGGGTTCCGGCCGGGAAGACCCCGGCCGTTTTTCAGTTTGATCTTACCTATTGGTTTGCCGCGGAATGTTTTTGCATACGCTGTACCGCTGATTGGGTGGTGATTACTTCATTGGCCATGAAGCCGAAGTTGATCAAGGCGGCCTTGTAGCCATCGCCGAGTTCCGGTGTCACGGCGGCGGCTGTGGCGTCTTTTACCACGACCACTTCAAAGCCCTGCTCCAGTAGTTCGCGCATATGCGACTCCGTGCAGAGGTTCGCCGACATCCCGCCGAGAATCACCGTATCGATTTTGCGTTTGCGAAGCTGCAGCACGAGGTCGTTGGTCTCGGGGCCATATATTTTATGCGGACTGGTGACAACGGTTTTTCCATCCTGGATATAGGGTTTGTAACGCTCGAGCCAGTCCGCGCCGGACCCTTCAAAACCGTCCAGGCTCAGGGCATCCTTCCGGTCAAACATATGGATCTGGTGCATCAGCGCTTCCAGCTTACCTTCGAAGTGCCAGTGGTGGTCGGTTGGGTAGTAATAGTGAGGAGAAACAAAAACCTGAAAACCGGTCTCTTTAGCCGTTTTGAAGAGCTGGTCCAGATGTTCTACCGTGTGGTTTTCTTCCACGCTTTTTCCGACGACGCCCCAAGTGACGCCCTGCGGGCTCAGGAAGTCGTTTTGCGGATCGGTGATGACCAACGCGGTGGTGGCTGGATTGAAAGTCACTTCCGCAGCAGCAGTGATTGAGATGGCGGTCAGGGCGAGTACGGTGAGTTTTTTAATCGTTGTTTTCATAATATTTTCCTTTCACGTATTTGATTTAAGTGGCGAGTTCGCCGGTTGGTTTTAAGATTATCGTTTGTGGTTAAATTCAGCCTTTCGGACCGGCTTCACGACACAAGATTTCAGCGCCTTCCACCGTTACGGGTTTGCTCATTGCTAGGCAGCCCGTGTCCGACTTTCCGGCATGGACGGACCCTGCTGTACAGGCCAGCAGGACCACTGGCAGTGCTTTGATTATTATGCGTATGGGACTTCTATTTTTCATTGTACTTCTCCTGTTCTGCAGTGCCTGGCGCACCGCGATTTTAATTACGTTTTCTTCTTAGGTTTTAAATGTGGATTCTCTCCGGCAACATGAAAGGCTCAGAGAGCTCCTCCGAAATGCTCATGGGTGCGGTCTCCAAAGGCCGAGACGAGATTTGGATCTGCTTGGCGAAGGTATTGAGTCCATCCCTAAGCTGCATTCGCGCCCGGTGTAGGATCACGTAGAGGTTCGCCCGAGAGATATTAAGCGTCCGGCAAATCTCTTCCGCCGACAGTCCCTCCAGTTCGCGGAGCACAAACGCATGGTGCTGGAGTGCGGGGAGCGAACGCATGCACGTCTGCAAAAGTTCTCCCAGCTCCTTGTTTTCCATCGCCATCCGGGGGTTCTCATGCCAATCCGCTGGTGTGCCCTTCCACCGTCCGCTCGAATCAAAAGCAATATTTGCTTCTTCTCCGAATGTGTCGGTATCCTCGACGGGAATGGCGCGCCCTTCCTTCTTAACGGCGTCGACGATTTTATGGCGCAGAATTCCAACCAGCCACGTGCGTACCGAAGAGCGACCCGAGAAGCCGTGTCGCGCCTTAAGCGCCGCCAGAAACGTTTCCTGCACCACGTCTTCGGCGGTACTTTGGTTCCGCAACCGGGTACGGGCATACGCATACAAGGCATCGCCATGTTCGTCCACCCACGTATCGGGCGACAGCGCGGCACTTTTTCTCGGGCCGGGTTTCATTAACCGATCTCCAACTCGCGGACGGTTTCCAGTGCTGGGGCGGCGGGGAAGTCGACCTCAATCTGGGCCACATGGTTAAAATAGTTCGTGAAAATATTCTTCACCACATGAGCTACGATTTCCGTAATGTCTTCGTCGGTGTATCCCGCTCCACGAACATTGGCCACGTCGGCATCCGTCACCCAGCCCTGCTTCTCCACCACCGCTTTCGCGAACTGCAGGGCTGCCTCTTCCTTACTGTCGATCGATTTTGCGCGACGGCTGTCGATCGCCTGCTCACCGCTAAGGCCCACCATCTTTCCAATCGCAGTGTGTGCAGCAAGGCAGTACTTGCAGTCGTTGATCTCGGCGACGGTCAGCGCGATCTGCTCGCGCAGTGTCGGAGGGAGCGTGCCTTTATCGAGCGCGCCGAATCCAAGATAAGTCCCAAGCGCGGCAGGCGCATTGGCCAGAGTGCGGGTCAGATTTGGAACCATCCCGTATTTACTCTGGATCTTATCCATCATCTCTTTCGTGTTCCCGGTCGCAGTCTCTGGCTTGATGGCATTTAGTCGTTGCATGATATTTTCCTTCTGTTTGGGGTTAATGTTTTCACCCCTAATGCACGGGCCATGCCATCGAGCGCAGACTTACATAACCTACTCGCATACATTGCTTAAGGATATTTAGGCCGAAAATTAAAATGTAACGAAATGTCGTTTATTACGATATTTCGTTGCATATAAACGATATTTCGTCTACAAAACGGCCATGAATACGGACCCTGCAGACTGTGCTGAAACAGATATAATGAAAAACCTGTTGCTGGAGGTGGCGCAGGAGCGAAATGAGATCCGGCTACTGAAGGTAATTGTTGATGGATTGCGAGATCTGGAGAACGTGGCGCTGGCTCGGATCTGGCTGATTCGCCCGGGCGATATTTGTTCCACTTGCCCGTTGCGGAAAGAATGTCCGGATCACACAGAGTGCCTGCATTTAATGGCTAGCGCAGGAAATCCAATTGCGGAAAAAGGCGCGGACTGGTCGCGGATCGATGGAAGGTTCCGGCGTTTCCCAATGGGCATTCGGAAAGTGGGCCGTGCAGCTACCAGCGGGAAGGGCTTTGAAATTAGAGATATTCAGAAGGAGTCCCGCGATATTGCACTCCCGGAGTGGGCCGTGCGCGAGGGCATTCGCGGCTTTGAAGGACAGCCACTGGTTTACAAAGGGAAAATACTCGGCGTGCTTGGCGTATTCACTCGTACGCCGGCGGTTTCGGAACATGTGGACTGGTTTCGCCTGCTCGCAGACCATGCGGCATCGGCCATCGCCAACGCGCTGGCCTTTGCAGAAATTGAGCGTTTAAAAAAACAGCTGGAACTGGAAAATGAATATCTGCGCGAAGAGGTCAATGAAGCGCAGGAATTCGGGGCGGTCGTTGGCAATAGCCCGGCACTGCGTGCGGTCATGCGTCAGGTCGAGCTGGTGGCTCCCACAGATGCCAGTGTTTTGATTCTGGGTGAATCGGGGACCGGGAAGGAATTAGTGGCTCGGGAAATTCATGAACGGAGCGATCGGCGCGACGGCCCCATGATCAAAGTCAACTGCCCTTCAATCCCGAGGGAGCTCTATGAAAGCGAATTCTTCGGCCATGTAAAGGGCGCCTTCACCGGAGCGCTTAAAGATCGCGCGGGTCGGTTTGAGGCCGCCGACGGCGGCACCTTGTTTCTGGATGAGATCGGTGAAATTCCGATGGAGCTGCAGAGCCGTCTGTTGCGGGTGCTGCAGGAAGGAACCTATGAACGCGTCGGCGAGGAACGAACGCGCAAAGTCGATGTGCGTATTATTGCAGCCACCAACCGTGATCTAAAAAAAGAGTCGGAGAAGGGGCGCTTCCGTGAAGACCTGTATTATCGCCTGAATGTTTTCCCGATTGTTGTGGCGCCCTTACGTAAACGAAAAGAAGATATTGGCCCGCTCGCCATGCATTTTCTGGAAATCGCCGGGAAAAAGATGCACCGTCCAAAATCCCGCTTAACCACGGCCCGATTGCTGGAACTGCAGCAATACGATTGGCCGGGAAATATCCGGGAGCTGCAGAATGTAATCGAACGGGCCGTGATCACCTCCCCCGCCAGACAACTGCGTTTCGACTTAGCTCCGCCCGCTTCCGGCAACACAAAGGACACGCTCCGTTCCGATGATCCCGAACTCGAGGTCGTGCCGGAAAAAGAGATGCGGCGTCGCGAACGCGATAATATTGCTGCAGCCCTGCGCGTTACGGATGGGAAAATTCATGGAGCGGGCGGTGCCGCCGAACTGCTCGGAATGAAGCCGACAACGCTGGCCTCGAGAATCCAAAAACTGGGGCTAAAAAAGAAACGATAAGACAAGGGCGCATATAGTTACCTCAAGAGCAGGAACAGCTGAAAGCAAAGGGGTCGATTTCAATCTATACTACCCGGAAAGAACGATCAGCAACACACCGATCAAAATTCCAAGCAATACCCAGGCTTTCTTGCGCTTGTTGACTTCCTTGAACAGGAACGCTCCGGCAAGGAACGACACCACCACACTGCACCGGCGCAGGATCGACAGGATAATGATCAGTGCATCCGGATAGGCGACGGCGAAGAAATAGGCAAAGTCGGCAATGTACAGCAGGATGCCGATCAGTGGAATGCTCCAGCGCCAGGAAAACGGCGTACTCCGCTTACGCTGCGGCCACCAAAGCGCGAAGAAATAGACCGTAAAGATCGCCAACAGGTAGA
>JBNLGU010000110.1:0-8070 GCA_050306215.1 Pontiella sp. | reverse complement strand
CACCACGCTTCCGCATGCAGCGATCGGCAAGTTTAGTGGCGCACAGGTCCTGATCCGTCCGGCCTCCGAAGGTACCGGCGTAATCGCCGGTGGTCCGTGCCGCGCGGTGTTGGAACTCGCAGGGGTTCGCGATGTCCTGTCCAAGTCGCTGGGCAGCAACAACCCTCTCAATGTAACCAAAGCAACTTTGAAAGCCTTGAGCTCACTGCGCTCCAAGGAAGAAGCTCTTGCCATCCGCAAGGGCTAACGAAGCAAGGGGATTTAGTCATGGAATTGCATACTCTGCAGTCAGCAAAGGGAGCCAAGCACCGCAAGATCCGCGTAGGCCGCGGTCGTGCATCGGGCAAGGGCAAAACCGCCGGGCGTGGTCACAAGGGCCAGTACTCGCGTGCGGGTGCCAATCATAAGCCGCTGTTTGAAGGCGGCCAGATGCCGCTCGTGCGAAAGCTGCCCAAGCGTGGTTTCAAGAATATCAACAGCAAGGAAGTCATTGGTGTTAACCTGACGGCCCTCAATGTCTTCGATGAAGGCACCGAGGTTACGATCGATCTCCTCAAGGAGAAGGGTTTGGCCAATGGCCGCTTTGATGCGATCAAGATCCTGGGCAATGGAAGCGTGGAAAAGAAACTGACCGTCAAGGTCAATGCCTTCTCCGCGTCGGCCAAGGAAAAAATCGAAGCCGCCGGCGGCACCTGCGAAATCGTCTAATCAACGAAAGGCCACATCGCCATGCTTTCCGCGTTTGTCAACACCTTCAAGATTACTGAACTCCGCCAGCGGATCCTTTTCACGCTTGGGCTGATTTTCATATGCCGCTTGATCGCCGCCATTCCCCTTCCGGGGATCGATGCGGTAGCGATCCGTGAGTTTTTTGAAAGCCAGGCCGGATCGGGTGGGTTTCTGGGAATGGTCAACCTCTTCAGCGGGGGTGCGCTTTTGCAGTGCACGATCGGCACCTTGGGCATCATGCCCTACATCAGTGCGTCGATCATCATCCAGCTGATGACCGCCGTCATTCCGCATCTTGAAAAGTTGGCGCGCGAAGGCGATGTCGGCCGCCAGAAAATCACGCAGTACACCCGCTACCTGACTGTAATCATCTGTGTGGCCCAGGGTGCAGCGATGGCGATTGCCCTTCAGGGCGGACGGTATTTCGGCCTGCCGGCCGAGGTGGTTCGCGTGTCTCCGGGCATCTTCATTCCACTGGCGGCGTTGAGTCTCGTGACCGCATCGCTACTGCTGATGTGGATCGGCGAACAGATTACGGACCGTGGAATCGGAAACGGCATCTCGTTGATCATCACGATCAATATCATCAGCCGCCTGCCGATGGCGGTCAAGACGCTGATCGACAAGCTGAGCCCGGTCGACGGTATCGCTGAAATCGGCGTCTTCCATGTGGTGTTGATGCTGGCCCTGATGTTCTTCGTGATCCTCGGCGTAGTAGCCATCACCCAGGCCCAGCAAAAAGTTCCGGTACAGTTCGCCAAACGCATGGTGGGCCGCAAGATGCTCGGCGGTACATCGTCGCATCTTCCGTTGCGCGTCAACTATTCCGGCGTAATGCCGATCATCTTTGCTTCGGCTATTCTGCAAATCTTCCCGCAGGTCGCCTCCTACCTACCGTTTGAAGGGGCGCGGGCTTGGGCCGGTAGTTTCAACGGTTCGGGTTGGTACATGTTCTGGTTCGGCCTGATGATTTTGTTTTTCTCGTACTTCTGGGTGGCAACGCAGTTCAACCCGATCCAGATTGCGGACGACCTGAAGCGTCGCGGTGGCTACATTCCGGGCATTCGCCCCGGCCGTCCGACCGCTGAATATCTCGACCGTGCGATGACCCGTCTAACGTTGGCCGGCGCCATCTTCCTGACGGCCATTGCGGTCATGCCGAACGTCCTGAATCATCAGTTCAAGGTGGATTGGATCGTGGCGTCGTTCTTTGGTGGAACCAGCCTTCTGATTATCGTCGGCGTCATGTTGGATACCATGCGCCAGATCGAATCACACTTGGTTATGCGCCACTACGACGGCTTCCTTAAAAAAGGCAAGATGCGCGGCAGACTGTGATGAAAGCGGTAGTTTTATTGGGTCCCCCTGGTGCAGGCAAAGGCACCGTAGCAAACGTTCTCGCGGGGAAGGGCTATCGACACATCTCAACCGGTGATTTGCTCCGCGAGCAGATCCGCCTCGAAACCCAGCTTGGTCTGGAGGCGAAAGCGCTGATGGACCAGGGCAAATTCGTGCCCGACGAGATGGTTGTGGGTATGATCCGGGATTTGATATCGGACAACCCCTCCAACGCGATGTTCCTGTTCGATGGCTTTCCGCGGACATTGGTCCAGGCCGAAAAGTTGGATGAACTGATTGCAGCCTTCAATGGTAAGCTCGACAAGGTCATATTACTCGCATGCCCTGACGATATCATTGTCAAACGTCTTTCAGGGCGACGCAGCTGCGCCAAGTGCGGGGCCGTCTACCATATGTCGTTCAACCCACCTTCGAACGACGAAAAATGCGATCGCGATGGTTGTGGCTTGTCGCAACGCCCGGACGATAATGAGAAAACAATTCGCCGGCGTTTGAAGGTCTACGAAGAGCAGACTGCCCCCCTGATTAAATACTATGCGGATAAGGATCTGATTCACTCCGTTGATGCCGCCCAGAGCATAGAATCGGTTCGCGCCTCGGTTCTGGAATCGTTGTGCGCAGAAAGGCATACGTCATGATCATTGTTAAAAAGCCGCAAGAGATCGATGCGATGCGCATCAGTGCCCGCAAGACCGCCACGATCCTGCACAAGGTGGCTTCGAAGGTGGCTGCCGGCGTAACCACGCAAGAGCTGGATGACTATGCGGCCGAACTTGCCCGCAAGGAAGAGGGCATCTGTGCCTTCTACGGGTACCATGGTTTTTCCGGCCATATCTGCGCCTCCGTCAACGAAGAGGTGGTGCATGGCGTACCCGGTCGCCGTATCATTCGCGATGGCGACGTGGTCAGTATTGATTTTGGTTTGGTCTATGGTGGATTTGTCGGTGATACCGCCACCACCGTGGCGGTTGGCAACGTGGATCCGGAATGGAAGCGCTTGCTGGACACCACGCAGGAATGCCTTGCAAAGGCGATCGAGCAGGCGGTTGAAGGGAACCGCCTCTCCGATATTTCAAATGCGGTGCAGGTGTGTGCCGAGGAAGCCGGTTTCTCCGTCGTCCGCGATTTTGTCGGGCACGGCATCGGACGCGAGATGCATGAAGATCCGCAGATCCCTAATTATGGCCCGCCGGGCAGGGGACCGGTCCTGAAAGCAGGCATGACCTTTGCCATTGAACCAATGATTAACTTGGGTGTGCACAAGACCGAAACCCTGAGCGATGGCTGGACGGTTGTTACCAAGGACCGGCTTCCGTCGGCCCATTTCGAGCACACGGTGGCGATCGGTAAGGACCAGGCGGAGATTCTGACCATCCCCGATTTAGACGAGTAATGGAGAAAAAAGAGACAATTTTACTAGACGCTCATTTGATATCTGTGATAGACAACAACGCTTTTGACGCAGAACTGCGCAATGGGCACCGTTTTACGGCGTTTATTGGGCGCAACGACATCGGCCGCGAATTACCGCAAGTCGGTGCACAAGTTACAATTGAGATGTCGCCCTACGATATGTCCAAGGGGCGTCTGGTGCTAGACCAGGAGCAATGAAATGAAAGTACGAGCTTCAGTTAAACGTATGTGTGAACAATGTAAAGTAATCCGGCGCAAGGGTGTGGTCCGTGTGGTATGCACGAATCCCCGTCATAAGCAACGCCAAGGATAATCAAGGAGTTTATCAATGCCACGTGTACTCGGTATCGACATTCCCGGCAAAAAGAAGCTGGAATATTCCCTTCGCTATATCTACGGCATAGGTCCGTCGCTTGCGAAGGAAGTGTGCGAGAAGGCCAAGTTGGATCCGGCCATGAAGGCGGACAACCTGCAGGATGATGAGATTCAGCGTCTCGTTCATGTACTGCAAAACGAATATCGCATCGAAGGTGACCTGCGCCGTGAAGTTTCGGCCAACATTCGCCGTCTGATTTCCATCGGCACCTATCGTGGTCGCCGCCATCGTGCCGGTCTTCCGGTACGCGGACAGCGGACCAAAACCAATGCCCGTACCCGTAAGGGTGTGAAGCGTACCGTCGGTGTTGTCCGCGGCAAGGAAGCCCGTGCCGCCGCCAAGGCTGGCAAGTAAACCGATGCTTTAAAGAAGGATTATTCCAATGGCAGAAGAACAAAAAGATGTAGAAGAAAAGGTAGTGGCGGAAGCTGCTCCGGCGGCCGCAGAGGAAGCAAAAGCTGAAGCCAAGGCCGAAGCCGCACCCGAAGCTGCTGAAGAAAAGAAGAGCCGTCTGCCCACCGCAGCCGACCTTCTGGCCGATGAAAAGGTCGAGCCGATCAAACGCAAGAAGGGTTCCAAGAACGTGCCGTTCGGCATTGTGTTCGTCAAGACCACCTTCAACAACACTATCGTATCCATCACAGATATGCGCGGTAACGTGATTTCGTGGAGCAGCGCCGGCCGGTGCAACTTCAAGGGTTCGCGTAAGAGCACCGCGTTTGCCGCAACCACGGTTGCGCAGGACGCCGCCCGTACGGCAATAAGCCACGGTATGTCGGAAGTGGAAGTCCGGGTTCAAGGTCCGGGTGCCGGTCGCGAGTCCGCTGTGCGCGCCATCCAATCTGCCGGTCTGGCCGTTACGTCGATCAAGGACACCACGGCGATCCCGCACAATGGATGCCGCCCGCCCAAGCGTCGTCGCGTCTAACGATTTAACAAAAGATAACAAACACCATACGAGCCGGTTAATGCCCGGTTCTGGGAGGATAATACTATGGCTACACGACTCGGTCGTTTTGAAATGCCGAAGCAGGTCGTTAAGGACGAATCTGTTTCCACCGAAAACTACGGCAAGTTCTATGCAGAACCATTCGAAGGCGGCTACGGCCGCACCATGGGCAACTCGCTCCGCCGCGTCCTGCTCTCCTCGCTCGAGGGTGCTGCGGTTTCGTCCGTCAAGATTAAGGGTGCTCCGCACGAATTCTGCAGCCTCGACGGGGTTGTCGAAGACGTCACCGAAATCATCCTGAACATCAAGCAACTGCTGTTCAAGACCTACTCGCGCGATTCGCAGACCGTCAAGATCAAGGTCGAAGGTCCCGGGGAAGTCACGGCCGGCGACATCGTTGCCCCGGACACCATTGAAGTTCTGAATCCCGATTTCGTCATCTGCACGCTGGCCGAAGGCGGCGTGTTCGAAGCCGAAATGGAAGTGCGCGTGGGACGTGGCTATTGCCCGGCAGACTTGAACAAGAAGGAAAACCAGGAAATCGGCATCATTCCGATCGACTGCCTCTTCTCGCCGGTTCGCCGCGTTAAGTACGAAGTGGAAAACACCCGTGTGGGCCGTCGTACCGACTACGACAAGCTGATCATCGAAATCTGGACCGACGGACGCGTTAGCCCCGACGATGCCCTGACGATGTCGGCCGCCATCCTTCGCCACCATCTCGACGTATTCGTCAGCTACGACAAGGACCTGATCGAATTCGAGGAAAGCGAAAAGCAGATCGACCTCGAGAAGGAAGAGCTCCGCAAGAAGCTGAACATCAGCGTCAATGAAATCGAACTGAGCGTGCGCGCGGCCAACTGCCTCAACAATGCCAACATCACGACCGTTGGCGAGCTGGCACAGAAGACCGAAGCCGAAATGCTCAAGTACCGCAACTTCGGTAAGAAGTCGCTCAACGAAATCAAGGCCAAGATCCAGGAAATGGGTCTGTCCCTGGGCATGACGTTCGATGTGGATCTGCTGAAGAGCTCGTCTTCCGACGACTAATTTGAACCATTCAGAGGATTGAACAATGAGACACCGTAAGAAAACAGTTAAGCTTGGACGCAGCAGCGCGCACCGTAACGAGTTGCTCGCCAACTTGGTTTGCGCCCTGATCGACCACAAGCGCATCAAGACCACCATGCCGAAAGCCAAGGCCGCCCGCGGTCTGGCCGAAAAGATGGTAACGCTGGGCAAAAAGGGTACGTTGGCGGCTCGTCGCCAGGCCATTTCCACGCTCAAGAACGAGAAGTCCGTTAAGGAACTCTTCGATGCGGTTGCACCGGCGTTTGAAGGACGTTCCGGTGGATACACTCGCATCATCAAGCTGGGCCGCCGGGTTTCCGACAGCTCCGAGATGGTGTTGCTCGAGTGGGTGGATGCCATCGCGGCCCCTGCTGAAGAAGTCGTTGAAACAGCCGAAGTGGCTGAAGCAACAGCTGAATAATTCCGTTTTTCAACGGATCGGTAAAACCCGTGACCAATCGGTTGCGGGTTTTTTTTGTTTTTACACATCAAAGCGTGGATCCGACTGATCCGTTCATGTGCAAAAACGACGAATATGGTCATATTTTCGGTTTTTAGGGTGTTTCGGTTGGGTCAAAAATCCAAAACGAGCAATATTTTGCTCGAATTGGGTTGCGCAAAAAAACCGAGGTGATAGTTTTTGCGGAGTTTTTTGAAAAATGGTTGTGTTTTTATCTAATCAAACGGGGATAAGGGGAAATGAGCAGAAGCGCATTTATTCAGCAAATCATTGATAAAGCGAAGGTTAACAAACGAAATATCGTCCTTCCCGAGGGAAGCGACGAACGGGTGCGCGAAGCCGCCCACATTATTAATCAGGAAGGGATTGCCTCGGTCATCCTGCTCGGCGATGAGCAGGTCATAGCCGAGGCTTTTTCGTCCAAGGGTTGGAGTCTCGAGGGCATCAAGGTCATTAATCCGGAAACCTCGGATAAGCTCCAGGAATATGCGGATCTGTTTTTTGAAATGCGCAAGTCGAAAGGCATCACGCCTGAACAGGCGCTTGAAACGGTCAAAGAAGTCAGTTATTTCGGCACGATGATCATGCAGTCCGGCGATGCCGACGGCATGGTATCCGGCGCGGCCCATTCCACGGCCGACACGGTCCGTCCCGCCCTGCAGGTCATCAAGGCCGCCAAAAAGGGAGCCACGGTTTCCAGCTTCTTTATCATGGACGTCAACGACAAGACCTACATCTTTTCCGACTGCGCGCTAGTGGTTGATCCCACCGCCGAACAACTGGCCGATATCGCGGTCGACAGTGCCATTTCCGCGATGGCCTACGACATTCCACCGAAGGTCGCATTGCTTTCCTTTTCCTCCTATGGGTCAGGCGGAAAATGCCCGATGGTCGAAAAGGTTCAAAAAGCTGTTGAACTGGCCAAGGCCAAGGTGGCTGCTGAGCATCCTGGCATGGGCATCGTGATCGACGGCGAGTTGCAGACCGACTCGGCCATCGTTCCTGGCGTGGCCGCCAAGAAGGCGCCTGAAAGTCCGCTTGGCGGCGAAGCCCGCGTCCTGATCTTCCCTGATCTGAATGCCGCGAACATCGGCTACAAGCTGGTGCAGCGTATGGCCAATGCCGGTGCGTACGGTCCCGTGCTTCAGGGGTTGAACAAGCCGGTTAATGATCTGTCGCGCGGATGCTATGTTGAAGATATCGTTGGTACAGCGGCATTGACCGCTCTGCAGGCGGCACAATAGAAAGCGAAGGAAACGGTTCAATGAAGATTCTCGTACTCAACTCCGGTTCGTCCTCCATCAAGTTCAAGCTCTACAAGGTTGATCCGGAAACGGACCATTTTTCCGCGCTCTCCGAAGGGCAGGCCGACCGCATCGGCATCGCAGGTTCCACTGTTACGATCCAGTGCCAGGGCTGCGAAGACAAAAACAAACAGTTCATCGACTTGCCGAACCACAAAACAGCCATTGATACGATCCTCCACCTGTTGGTGGAAAGTGACATGGCGGTGCTGAAGGATCTCGAGGAACTAAGCGGCGTCGGGCATCGCGTGGTTCACGGCGGAGAAGATTTTACCGGTTCGGTTCTGATCGACCGCGAAGTGGTCAAGGCCATCGAGCGCAACTCCATGCTGGCGCCGTTGCACAACCCTCCGAACCTGATGGGTATCAAGGCCATGGCCTCCCTGCTACCCTTCATGCCGCAGGTCGC
>JBNLGU010000109.1:0-8089 GCA_050306215.1 Pontiella sp. | reverse complement strand
AAGAAAGAAAAACGCTATCAGCTTCAGGCATTGCCGGAACTGGATTTCCCCGACCAGGCATTTGAACTATGCCTCTGCTCCCACTTTCTGTTTCTCTACAGCGACCATCTCGATCTGGATTTCCATGTGGCAAGTATTGCAGAGTTGTGTCGCGTCGGCAAAGAAGTGCGGATCTTCCCGTTGCTGAAACTCGGAACAGCCCGGTCGCCGCATGTCGAACCGGTAGCAGAATATTTTACCCAAGCTGGCTTCGAGGTAACCGAGGTCGTGGTTCCTTACGAATTCCAACGCGGCGGAAACCGAATGCTAACCATCAGACGCACCCGCTAGAGGAGGTAGGATCATGAAGATACGGATTGCAACCAGTATGGCCACCCTGTTCTGTCTCATGGGGACAGGCAGCGCCATGTTTATGCAACCACAGCCCATCCCGCTGGAGCGCATTGCAAAAAATACCAAGGCGTACCTTGAAACCCATCCGGATGACCCCGATGACTATTACACGCTTGGCCGCATCTACTATCTTGGATTTGTAAACAAAGCGTCATTCGTACCGGGATTCAATGACGGAGCGGGAGGCCAACGACCGCATGTCGCGCCGGATTGGCTTATGGGAAGCTATGCATACCAGCAGGTCCAGTCCGAAGCAGAAAAACGCGCCCGGCATGACCTCGGGATCGGCAAACCGCCGAAGTATTCCTCGGAGAACTGGGATCGGTATCAGAAGCTGGTGCAGGAATATATCGAAAAATTGCGCGAGGAAGGTTGGAAGCCCGCAACGATTCCCAACGAAACGGCGCTGACGTATGCCGTCGAATCGAAAAACTATTTCCAGCGGGCCATTGAAAAGAACGAAACAAACGCCCTCTACCTGCTGGGCCTGGCCTCCCTCTACGAACAGGTGTCCGATTTCCTGACCACCAACAAAATCGAATCCAGCGAGTTTGCGGACATCGACAAATCCCTGTTGCTCGACACCTATTGGAAAGCCTTTGATCTTTCCCGGAAAGAAGACGCCCAACTGGAACACCGCCCGGTTTCGGGCCTGCGCAGTCTGGTGAGCTTCGAGGCCGGCAAAGCCTGGGTCAGGTTGGGAGGAAGTGATGACAGGAAGTCCCAGATAATACAGAAGCAGCTTGATAAGCTGGGCAAACTCGAGTTTGGGGCCATCACGCCTCTTGTCATAACCGCTGACACCGTCTCCCATCCGAGTGGGTTTGTTCTGGCTGATACACGGGTAAACTTTGACCTGGATGGCGAGGGGCATGCCGAACCGTGGGAATGGATCACCCCCGAAACCGGCTTACTGGTTTGGGACCCAATGGATCGGCGTACGATTACATCCGGCGCGCAACTGTTCGGTAACTACACCTTTCAAATCATCTGGAGCGATGGGTTCCGTGCCTTGGCGGTTCTCGACGACAATGGAGACCATATCCTTAATGCTGCAGAGCTTGAAGGGCTGTCCGTTTGGTACGATCGTAATTCCAACGGTTTCTCGGAAGCAACCGAAGTGACTACCGTGCAACAGCTTGGAATCGCGTCCTTATCTTATGATGACGTGGTTTTCTGTGATGGCATTAAAGTCTCCAAACATGGTGTCACATACAAGGATGGATCCCGGGACCATCTATGGGATTGGATTTCGTACACAGGGAACGAATAGATCATGAAGACAAGATGCGTCTGGGGCGAAAGCCATCCGCTTTATGTAGACTACCACGACAAGGAATGGGGCGTGCCTTTGCATGATGACCGCTTGCTATTTGAATTCCTGATCCTCGAAGGCGCACAGGCGGGACTAAGCTGGCTAACCATTCTTAAAAAACGAGACAGCTACCGAAAGGCGTTCGACCACTTCGACATCAACCGCATCGCCCGCTACACGCAAAAGGATATTGAACGCCTGCTGGCGGACGAAGGCATCGTTCGAAATCGCCTCAAGATCGAATCCGCCATCAAGAACGCGCGGGGAACGTTAAAGATTATCGAGGAGCATGGATCGCTCGATGCTTTTCTGTGGAAGTATGTCGACGGCCAGCCGATTCAGAATACGTGGAAATCCATGCAGGAGCTTCCCTCCCAGACCAAGGAATCGGAAGCCATGAGCCGCGACCTGAAAAAGCTGGGATTCAATTTCGTGGGGCCGACCATCTGCTACGCCTTCATGCAGGCCGTCGGCATGGTCAACGACCATACCACCGATTGTTATCGGTATCGGGAAATCGCAAAACTTGCCCGGTAAGGTTTAGGCTTCCCGCTCGACGTCATCCGATGCTTCATCGCCGGAAACCGGTGCTTCCGGTTCGGCATTGCGGGGTTTTCCGCCAAGCAAGACGACAACTTCCTCCTGCACCTTTTCAAGCTGGTCCAGCTTCAGCTGGGGATCGATCACGGCAAAGCTCTCGTTGGTTTTCTTGTGCTCGTAGACACGTAGCTTGCGGCCATCCTCGGTGGTCTGGACATCGCGCTCAACCAGGATTTTCTTGCGTTCGAGCATGACCGTTAGAATGAAGATGGCGTTGAGGTCCTCTTCGTTTTCCTTGGCCATGAGCTTGCGTAGCAGCGACTCGGCGTTTTCCTTTTTCACGGCCTCTTCAACGGGCGGCGGCGGAACAAGGTACTGGGTCTTCCAAGAGCTCAGGCCGGGACCGGTTTTGTTCCAGCATTCCTTGCAGAAATCTTCGCGGACATATTCACCTGAATCAAACGATAGCCGGGAATAGATGCTCTCCTTGTCGGCAAACTCCTTCTCGCACTGATCGCATACCTTGGAGCACTTGCGCACACTCCAGTTTTCAATATTCTCGCGTCCCATGATAAAACCCTTTGTATTGGAGTCCGGGTGTCCATACGCGCAGCGCGCATCCCCCGTACTCCCAAACGCCCCTTACCCATCATCCATCGGATGATGCGTCTCCCTTGTCCCAGATAATGTGGCGCTGTTGCCAGAAGTAGACAACACCGGACCAAGCCGTCAGTAAGGCGGTGCCGAGGCCCAGCCACCATGCGAACGTGCTGCCCGGTCCAGGAAGAAACACGGGATCCGGCCAGATGATACCGAGGAAATAGAGGCTGATGGCAACCATTTGCACCGTGGTCTTTACTTTGCCCCACATGCCGGCCGGCATCACAATGCCCTTCTCGATCATGAGCAACCGCATGCCGGTCACCATGAATTCGCGCGCTATGATAAGCACCACCATCCATGCTCGCAGGCTTTCCAGTTCGACGAATCCGATGAATGCCGCGCAAACAAGCACCTTGTCGGCCAACGGATCCATCAGCTTTCCAAAGGAGGTCACGCCAAAAAAGTTGCGGGCCAAATAGCCGTCCAGCGCATCGGTAATGCTGGCCAGCACGAAAATGACCAGCGCTATGATCTTGGCATACGGAAAATCGATGCTCATGCAGATCATCATGACCGCCGTCATCCAGAAACGGCTGATCGTGAGGTGGTTGGGAAGGCTCTTCATAGGCGGTTAGTTCCTGTCGACTTCAATCTCTCCGGAAGCCCCGAGATAGGCATCCGGAACCCCTTCGGTAATTAATCCGTGCTGTACCGAGGCCGCGCCGCCGACGGCAGCGGGTTCCTCTTCTTCGTCGCCGGCACACTGGGTGGCGCTGAACACAATGATCGCCAGCAACAGCAAACCACCGACGGCCGACAGGATGATTTTCATCGACAGCCCCGATCCCGAGATCCGGGCGATGGCCTCGTTGACTTCGCCGAAAATCTGCTTGCCCATACTCGGTTGCGGGATGGCCGCTGCTCCATTGGCATCCGCCGGAATCTGGTCCGCTTGGGCCAGCTTTTGGCGCACATCATCCCCGAGGTGGGGTTTTGATTTAGGGGAAAACTGAGCAACATATTCATCCACCATCGGCTGAGGGTCGAGGCCGAGGTACTGCGCATACATCTTGATAAAACTCTTGGCGTATACCGGAGCCGAGAGCGCACCAAAGTCGTCCGCTTCCATCGCCTCGATAAACTTGGACAGGATTTTGGTGGCCTGCCCGGCCTCGGAAACGGTTACACCCTTGGCCTTGCGGGCGGCTTCCAGCTTCTGCCCGATCGTACCGATATTCAGATTAGCTTGCTCCATTGTCTACAGCTCCCGTGTTCTGGGGTATCTCCCCATCCAGATCGATTAGTATTTCACGCGGCCCGGCCCCGTCCGGCGGACCGACAACGCCCCGTTCTTCCAGCAGGTCCATCACGCGCGCGGCGCGCGTGTAACCGATCCGCAAGCGGCGTTGCAGCGACGAGGTCGAAGCGCGCTTGGTTTGGCGGATCACTTCTATCGCCTGTTCGATGATGTCATCATCCTCGCCGCTGTCCATTTCCGGCAAATCAGTGGTCGGCTTTTCGATTTTTTCGTGAATCTCGGTAATGAATTCCGGCTGGCTCTGTTCCTTGCAGTAGTTCGTGATGCGGTTGATTTCATCGTCGCTGGTATACACACCCTGCAGGCGGATCAGCTTGTCGGTTCCGGGCGGCAGCACGAGCATGTCGCCCTTGCCCAACAAGGTGTCGGCCCCCATGCGGTCGAGAATGGTTCGGCTATCCACCTTCTGGGAAACCTTGAAGGCGATCCGCACGGGGAAGTTGGCCTTGATGGTGCCGGTGATGACCTTTACGTCCGGACGCTGCGTTGCCAGGATCATGTGGATGCCCGCAGCGCGCGACTTGGCCGCCAAGCGGGCGATGCCCGCTTCGATCTCGGCCTGTGCCACATGCATCAGGTCGGCCAGCTCGTCGATGACGATCACGATATAGGGCAGCTTTTCGGGTATGGTGTTTTTCTTCGGAGCCGCATCGTCTTCCAATTCCTCTCCAAAGAGCTCGGTCTGCTTTTGAACCACGCGGGCATTGAAGCCGGGCAGGTCGCGCACGCCGGCCTGATTAAACCACTTGAAGCGCCGCTCCATTTCATCGATGGCCCAGCGCAGTCCGAGCGCCACCTTCTTGGCATTGGTGATGACCGGAACAACCAGATGAGGCAGGTTGTTGTAGGCATGGAACTCCACGGTTTTCGGATCGACCAGGATCAGGCGCAATTCGTCGGGCGTATGCTTCATCAGCAGGCCGGTGAGGATCGAGTTCATGCAAACGGATTTACCAGCGCCGGTGGCACCGGCAATCAGCAGGTGCGGCATCTTGGTCAGGTCGTAGATGATGCTCTTGCCGTTGACATCCTTGCCCAGCACCAATGGAAGCTGGTGGCGGTTGGACTGGAAGTTGGTACTTTCCACCAACTCGCGGAAGAAGACCGATGCACGCGAGGTGTTCGGAATTTCCACACCGCAAACGCCTTTGCCGGGTATCGGGGCCTGGATGCGGATGCTCTCCGCATGCATCTTGAGGGCGAGGTTGTCGGCCAACGTCTTGATGCGCTCCACGCGAACGCCGGGCGCGGGCAGGATCTCGTAGCAGGTCACCACCGGACCCTGCTGCACGCCGGTCACCTTGGCTTCCACACCGAACTCCTCAAGCGCGTTCTGCAGGACTTCGGCGGTATTGGCCACTTCGTCGGCCGACATGCCCTTGGCCTGCGGCACCGGCGGGTCCAGCAGGGTAAGCGGGGGCTGCCTGTAATTGGCATGGCCCCCCTCGTCCACCGCCGCAAAGGCCTCGGCTTCGGCCGCCTCGGGCTTGGGTTTGGCCTTGGCCGCTTCCTTGGCCGGCTTTTTCGGTGCTTCCTCGACCTTGGGTTCCGGCTTGGCCGGTTTCTCGGTTTTCTTCTGCTGCTCTTCAACCATTTTGCGGATATCGACCTGCGGCATCTCGGCCTGGGCTTCGACGGGCGCAGGTTCCGCCTTGGGCTTGCGCGCTTTGCGCTTGCGCTTCGGCTTGGCGACTGCAGCCGGTTCTTCGAACACCTCTTCCGCCGTCGGCTTTTCCATCTTGAAGTGCTTGAGCCATCCCCAGAGCTGCAGGGCCACATCGACCACATGCAGGTCCACCATTCGGACCAGGGCAATGACGAGCAAAACAAAGAAGACAATACCGGCCCCGGTGTAGCCGATCAGGTTGCCCAGCGTGCGTCGCGCCAGCAGATCCCCCATCAAGCCGCCCGGCGTGCCGATGTTCAACCGCTCAACCGAATGCATCCAGAACTGGGTGTTCATGTCGACCAAGCCCGCCAGGCAAAACAGGGCGAGCGTTAGCCAGAGCATGCGCGGATAGATTTTGCGGGAGGAACGGGTCACTGTCGTGATTCCGATCCAGAGGATGCTGAACGGAATGATGTAGCCGGCCACCCCGAAAAACATGAATACCGCCGCGGCCATGTTAGCTCCAAACAGTCCAATCCAGTTGCTCTGCCAGTCGGCATTGTTGCTGAACAAGCCGATTTGACTGGGCTTGTACGACATAATGCCCAATAGAAGCATCAGCCCAACCGTTCCTGTCAGGATACCCCCTATTTCGCGCCAACCCGATCGGACGGGTTCCTCTGTCCTTGATTTTGCCATCCCGCGAATATAGAGGAAGCCCGCCTGCCAAATCAAAATGATTTACCAATATTGGAGGGCTTTCCACGTTTTCCAGCGAAAACCAGCCATTCAGGTCCTGAGCATCAGACGGGAGCGGTAGAAGGCGAGTTCGGCGATGGAGGCCTTGATGTCGAACAACGCGTCGTGGGCATTGGCCTCGGCAATGCCGCCCCCGGGAAAATATTCGTTCAAAAGCGCCACGCTGCCCTTGTCGAACGGCGCGCCGCCGATCCAATCCTGCCATTGGATCTTGAGGGTGGAAACATCGAGCAGGCGATAGTGCATCCGGCGGCCGAATTCCGGGAGCAGGCGGCGCATCAGATGCCAGTCGTTGTGCACGCTGTTGCCGGCCAGCACGGGCCGCAGGGCCATTTCGTCGCATGGCGTGCCGCAATATCGATCCAATAGCGCCGCCAGCTGGTGGTCGGCCTCCGCGAGCGTTACGGCTTCGGCGGAACGACACTGCTCAACCAAACCGGACAGGTTTTCGGCCACCCATGGACTGACCGGCTCGCCCTCTTCCAGCCGTATATAGCAGTTCAGGTCGGCCTCCGGCGGAGCGATGCGCTTGAGATCGGTGTCAGTAACGATGGCCGCCACCTGCAATAGGTTGGCGTTATCCAGATCCAGCGAGGTAAACTCAGCATCGAACCATACGTATGCGGATGTTTTCTTTTGTTCCTGATCAATCACTCTTGTGCCTCCTGACTAAAAATCGAGCCACAGATAAACACAGATAAACACGGATTGAAAACATGCGAATAAAGAAAAAGGGATGGTGTTCACCATCCCCTCCCCGTCAACCCAGCGGATTGATTCGTGGCCCCTACTCCTTGATCAGATTGTAGGTATCGAGCGCAATCACCAGCTCTTCGTTGGTGTGGATCTTGAGCCCCGTCACCTTGGAATCGTCGGTCGTAATGACCGTTTCGTTGGCGTTGTTGCGTGCCTCGTCGACTTCCAACCCGATGAATCCGAAGTTTTCGAGGATCTTGGCGCGGAGCATGGGATTGTTTTCGCCCACACCGGCGGTAAAGACGATACCGTCCACACCGTTCATGGCGGCGATGTAGCTACCGATAAACTTCTGGATGCTATAGCAGAACATTTCGATAGCCAGCTTGCAGTGCTCGTCGCCCTCTTCGGCCCCCGTGACGTTGTCCCGCATGTCACTCTTGCCGGAGATGGCCAGCAGACCGCCCTGCTTGTTCATCATGGTGCTGACCTGCGCGGGCGTCAGCTCCTGCGATTCCATGATGTGCAACGGAATGTAAGGGTCGAGCGATCCGGAGCGGGTGCCCATGATGATGCCGTCGAGCGGCGTGAAGCCCATCGTTGTATCGACCGATTTGCCACCCATAAAGGCTGCGAGCGAGCCGCCGTTTCCGAGGTGGCACGTAATCAGCTTCACATCTTCCAAGGGCTTTTCAAGGACTTCCGCGGCCTTTTGGGCCACATACCCATGCGAGGTGCCATGGAATCCGTATTTACGGATCTTGTAGTTGGTGTACTGCGCGCGAGGCAAGGCGTACATGTAGGCCTTTTTCGGCATCGACTGGTGTATGGCCGTGTCGAAAACAGCGACCTGCGG
>JBNLGU010000108.1:0-8205 GCA_050306215.1 Pontiella sp. | reverse complement strand
AAGTCTGCACTTCCGTATTCGACGCCAAGGCCGGCATCCAGCTGGATGGCACCTTCGTTAAGGTTGTATCCTGGTACGACAACGAGTGGGGCTACTCCAACAAGGTTCTCGACCTGATCAAGGTTATCGTCGACTAAGTGTCGATCGATACACTTCGATTCAAAAAGCGTCCCGTTTTCGGGGCGCTTTTTTTATGCGATCCCCGTGGACAGTTCCACAAAATGAAAAACCCCTTGCAGATTTGATCTGCAAGGGGCATCGCAATTCATTTTCCTGAACCCACCCAGGGTTCAGGAAGTCGATTCGCTATCCAAGCCTTAGTCGCAATGGCATGGACCAAGCAGGCCGTTGTTGTAGTCGTCCAGCACGCCGGCTAGGTAAATGGCCAGAGCCCGGTCGTCGGTTTTCTTGGGGATGACGCCGTCATCCATGTATTCAACCAGAAGGTCCTGGGCCAGATACCAGGCGGCCAGTACCTCGTCGGGTACGGAGGTTCCGTTTACTACGTTGAGTTCGGCACCGATGTATTGATGAGCGAGGATTATATATGCATTGCCCTTGGTTGGAGACCATAGCATATCCATGGCTTCATCTCCGGAGAAGATGCTGAGGTTGTCTGTCGGCCAGTCGTCCGGATGGTTTTTCCAGTAACCAATGGTATAGGTACATCCTGTCGGTTCCTGTTCGGGCAATACCCAGGTTGCGCAGACCCATGCCAGGGAGGCCGGAACCAGGTCGGTTTCGTCATCAATGGACAGCACGCGTACGGTCACATTGGTGGCGCCGGCAGGAACCGGTACATCCAGATTAACAATGTCCAGAAAGTTGCCTTCATTGTCTGTCAGTACATTGTCGAGCAACGTGACATCACCGTCCACGGTGATTTCCACCGCTGCAGGTCTTGGTACTTCGACATCGGTTACGATCAATGTGAGTGTTCCCACCCGGGGATCCGGGGCAGGAGCAACGGCGAATTCCACCGGTGAGCACTCAAGGTTAAGCGGCAGGTAGACAAAGTCGTTGCCGTCCATGATCTGAATGTTCGCAGCAGTTCCGTCATCCAGAATGACTACCAATGCAGCACCGTCGTTTTGATAGGCGAAATCGAGACCGCCCACTGTAACCACATTCACCTGACCCGCCAGTACCCAGCTGTTCGTGGCGCTCAGGTCCGTAATGTCGGCCCGGTAGGTGTTGCTGGGGTACGGGGACAGTGTGGGCCCGCCAATTCGGGGTCCAGTTACATCTGTACCGTTGACTTGAATGGTGTCCATCGCGCCCGGGATTGCCGATTGCCGTCCTGTCCAATACAGCAAAACCTGCGAAATACTGGTACCTGCAGGGATTTCGATAGTGATGTCACCCGGTTGGGCATCATCCAATCCGGTGCCCTCGACCACTACAGATGATCCTGGGGCTATGGGAATACTCGGTACGCCGAGCTGCTCGGTTCCATCGGCTCTAGCTTCGTAAGTCCACATAATCGAAGCAATCGCGCAACTAGCCAAGCAGAGTAATGTTTTGCAGAATACAGACTTTGTTTTCATCTTTCCTCTCCATTCTCCTTCTGCGGTTGTTTACCTGCGTGTCTAAGGGCCACCACACTCACTTTTTCACGATACCCCGCGCGTAAAATGAGATTATCATGCCCTTCCGTCCTTAACGGCTTCGATTTTAGGAGGGACTAAAAAAAGAGCAAATTATTTTAGCGACTATTTTGGGGTTGGAGGTTCGATGTTCAGGGACGTATGGTCGCCGGAGAAGAAACGCCTTTTGTTTCTTGGAACTTGCCAAGTTCCGGTGGTGATGGGTATTTTTTCAGTCATGGAACCGATTCGCCAACTGAAGCGGCTATTCACTGTATCAGCCAAACGCGGGCAACCGCCTGGCACCATGGTCTACACGGGGAAGCGCAAGGATGAGCCGTTGCGCATCTCTGTTATCGACTACAACACCGACAATATATCCGAGAAGGCGGATGCCCGGATCGAGGATTGCGAGGCCTGCAAGGACTCGGGCACGGTTTCATGGATCAATATCGATGGACTCAATGACACTTCCGTCATCGAAAAGATCGGCGAAACGTTCGATATTCATCCCTTGGTGCTCGAGGATGTTCTCCACACCACCCAGCGGCCCAAGCTCGAAGACCATTCCGACTATTTGTTTCTGGTGGTCCGGATGCTTTACATCCCTCAGGGTGCCGAAGAAATCCAGTCGGAACAGCTGAGCTTCATCCTGACCGAGACTTGTCTGATCACCTTTCAGGAGCGGGCCGGCGACGTCTTTGATGAGGTCCGCGACCGTATCCGACAAAACCATGGGCGCGTCCGGAAAATGGGGGCGGACTATCTGCTCTATGCCCTGATGGATGCCATCGTGGACAACTATTTCCTGATCATGGAAGTCACTGGGGAGAAGATCGAAGACATCGAACAGTCCATGATGGAAAACCCCGATTCCATCTTGTTGAACAAGCTCTACCGCATGAAGCGCGAACTGCTCTACATCCGCAAGTCGACCTGGCCGTTGCGCGAGGCGGTCGGCGGGCTGGAGCGCGGGGAGTCCACCCTGCTCAAGAAAAAAACTTCGGTCTATATCCGGGACCTCTATGACCATACCATCCAAGTGATCGACACGGTCGAAACTTTTCGCGACATGCTCAGTGGCGTGCAGGATCTCTATCTCTCCAGCATGGGGCAGAAAACCAACCAGGTCATGCAGGTACTCACCGTCATCGCCACCATCTTCATCCCGCTCACCTTCGTGGCCGGCATTTACGGCATGAATTTCGAGTTCATGCCGGAGCTGCACTGGAAATACAGCTATCCCGTGATTTGGCTGGCGATGATCCTGATTGCCGTCGGCATGCTCGCCTACTTCCGCCGGAAAAAGTGGTTTTAGGTGCCGAGGCGGGTTGACGGTGTAGGGCGGGGCCAAAACCCCGCCTCCGCGACCACGGGTTGCGGCTCCACGGATCCTGTAGAATATTGCAGAAACCTTGGTGCTGTTCCTGCTACGCTTTCGACATGCAGTTGATCAATGAGTCCATTTCAAGCCTCGGTGTATTTGCGCCCTATGGTTGCATTCTCGTCTTCCTCATGGCCAGCCTGCTGGTGGTATGGCGGCTGGAGGTGCTGTCGGGGCAGGGGGTGGAAGGAACGGTGCTGGGTACCCTCTTCATGCCGTTCTGTTCCGGCATGGGCAATATCGTCTTCGCCCTCGTGCTAGCCCGCAGCAAGGGTAGCGGTGACGATGTGCTGGTCAACTGCTTGTTCAACAACGTGACCAACCTGACCTTGCTGATCGGCGCACCGGTATTGATATGGAGCATGGCCAGCATTCCGCGCAAGAAGACCCAGGTGGCTCTGCGCGAATTCCGGATGGGGCGTTTGTCTCTGGCGCTCAACCTGGTTGCCGCGCTTTTCTTTGCCTTTATCGTATGGTTGCTGGCGGCCGACGGCGAACTGGCGCGCACCGACGGTGCGGTTTTGTTGGCCCTGTTTGTTTTCTGGCAATGCTTCCACATCTACGACGTCAAGAAAACCAATCTGCTCAAGAAGAAATCCTATCCCAAGACCTTGATCATCGATGTGGTGCTTTTGCTAATCGGAGCATTCGCCGTCTTTGCCACTACCGACTGGCTCGTGCAGTGGTTCCAGTCCTTCGAGAGCAATCGGTTCCCGCCGCGACTGCTGGGGTGGGTGAGCGGGGTGCTCATGGTCTTGCCGAATGCGCTGCTCGCGTTCTACTACGGCGCCAAGAACCGAATGGACGTGGTCTATACGTCGCAATCCGGCGATGCCCACATCTGCATTCCCCTGTGTATTGGCCTGTTTTCCGCCATTCAGGCGATCCCGACCGGCGCATTCCTGCAACAGTCGCTCCTGATCTTGATGGGGCTCTGCGCCGCGCATTTGGGATTTGTGGTCGTGGTAGGACGTCTTCCGCGCGTGTTCGCCGCACTGCTTATCGCTGCATTTGGCTATTTCCTGTGGATGGGAATGGCGTAATTGGAGGACGATGTCCCCATCGTCCGCGGACAGCGGGGACGCTATCCCTTCATTCGGAAATGGGATCCGAAATAAACGTCTCGACCAGTTCTGAAAAATGAATCTGGGCCGCGGTCCATTTCGGATTACTTGTAATCTCTCCGGTGCTCTTGGCTGTGTTGTTGAACAAGACGAAGGTGTTTTTACCGGCGCAGATGTGCGCATCGAAACCGGAGCCGTAGCCTTCGTGCGAGAACGCAAAATCGCCCACTTGCGTGTTCGAGGGATCCAGCGTGCTGCGCAGGGCCGCGATATCTGTATTGAAGTTTTCGAGAAAATCGTTTTTTCGGGTGCCGCCATATTCGATCAGCTTCCACCCGGCATCGGTTTTTTCCACCAGTGCCCATTCGTTGAACACGGGTTCTTCAACAACACGTTCCATGCTGAGCAATGCGGTTTCAATACGGTCTGCGACGGCTTCTTTATTCATGGTTTTCCCCTTAAAGTAGTTTCTGTGAATGGAAGCAGATTTGAGGCCAATCTATGCGCGCGCTTGTTCAAATGTGGTTTGACTCGTTTTTGGATATGCTTATAGTCAGCGGCTCGTTTTGGGGAATTCTTAACCTACAAGGAGTTAATCAATGAACAAACTGACCATCAAGGATCTCGATGTTTCCGGCAAGCGCGTGCTGATGCGTGTCGACTTCAACGTACCGGTAAAAGACGGGGTAGTGGGCGATGACACCCGTATCACCGCGGCGCTGCCTTCCATCAACTATGTGCTCGAAAACGGCGGTTCGCTCGTGCTGATGAGCCACTGCGGACGCCCGAAAGGCGAAAAGAACATGGAATACACCCTCAAGCCGGCGGCCGACCGTCTGGCTGAGCTGGTCGATGCCAAGGTAACCCTCGCTCCCGACGTAATAGGCCCGGAAGTAAAGGCCCTCGTGGACGAACTCAAGGCCGGTGAAATCATCCTGCTTGAAAACGTCCGCTTCTATAAGGAAGAAGAAGGCAAAGGTTGTACTCCCGAAGCACAGGATGCCTTCGCCAAGGAACTCGCATCTTTCGGCGACGTCTATGTTTCCGACGCCTTCGGCACCGCGCACCGCGCCCACGCCTCCATGGTTGGCGTCACCAAGTATATCGACCAGTGTGCCGCCGGCTTCCTGCTCTCCAAGGAAATCGAATACCTCGGCAAGGCGCTTGAAAACCCGGTTCGCCCGTTCGTTGCTATCATTGGCGGTGCCAAGATTTCGGGCAAGATCGACGTCGTCACCAACCTGATGGACAAGTGCGACGCCATCCTGATCGGCGGCGGTATGGCCTACACCTTCTACAAGGCGCAGGGTAAAGCCATTGGCGGATCGCTGGTGGAAGAGGACAAGATCGAACTTGCTGGCCAGATTCTCAAGCAGGCTGAAGAAAAGGGCGTCAAGCTGATGCTTCCGGTCGACAACATGGTTGCCGATGCCTTTTCGGCTGACGCCAACACCAAGGTGGTGGAAGGCGATATTGAAGATGGCTGGATGGCGCTGGACATCGGTCCCAAGACCATCGAGCTCTATTGCAACGAAGTCGCCGGCGCGAAGACCGTCGTTTGGAATGGCCCGATGGGCTGCTTCGAAATGGCCCCGTTCGCCAAGGGTACCTTCTCCGTCTGCGAAGCTGTGGCCAAGTCCGACAGCATCAGCATCATCGGCGGCGGTGATAGCGTTGCGGCGGTCAACCTGTCCGGCGTAGCCGATCAGATGAGCCACGTCTCCACCGGCGGCGGCGCCTCCCTCGAATTCATGGAAGGCAAGCAGCTTCCCGGCATTGTGGCCCTGACCGACAAATAAGTCGTTCTGGTCTTGTGGAGGGACAGCGTCCTCGCTGTCTACGGCCGACGAGGACATCGCCCCTCCAGTAAAACTCCCGCTATTCGGCGGGAGTTTTTTTTGTGTCTAAATAAATAATACTTTGCAAGGTCGGGTTGTGTGTGTTGAACTTTCCCCATGTGGAAAGCGCTATTGATATCCCTAACCTTGGTTGCGACTTGTCTCGCGGCCCCGGAGCGGATCGAGCAACGGGCCACGCGATTGCGCACGGTGCTGCAACAGGCGGATGATGCCTATTACAATCGCGGTGAAGCGATCCTGTCCGATGAGGCGTACGATGCCCTGCGGGAACAGTATAACGAGCTGCAGCGGAACTATTCCGATCTGCCCGCCTATGACCACGTAGGCGCCGCGGTATCCGGGGATGCGACGCCGGTGCCGCACTCGCGACCCATGCTCAGCCTGCAGAAAGCGTATACTGACGAAGAGGTTGAAAAATTCCTTTCGATGTGCGGTCCGGATGCCGAGTTTTGCCTGTCACCCAAGATCGATGGATTGACGGTGGTATTCCGCTACCTGGATGGCCGAATGGTGCAGGCGGTTACCCGTGGCGATGGAAAAGAGGGCATGGATGTGACGGCCCAGGTCATGGCTGCGGGATGCGTGCCGCTGGTCTTAACAAATGCGCCGAAGGTATTGGAGGTGCGGGGCGAGGCGTTTGTGTCGTATGTGGCTTTCGATGCCTTGAATGGCCGGCGTACGCAAGACGGTCAACATCCACTGAAAAGCCCGCGAAACAGCGCCGCTGGAACCCTGCGCATGAAGGATTTGCCGGAGGTGGCGCGGCGCGGCCTGTCCTGCCGCATCTTTGAGGTGGTGGATTCCGAGCCCATGCCGGCCACGCAGATCAATGGGCTGGCGCAGATATCGCTCTATGGACTTCCGGTGGTGGAATGCCGCATGGTTCCAGCGACTGAAGTGTTGCAGGTTATTGAGGAAATTAACCGCCAGCGATCCGGACTGGCCTATCCGACCGACGGGATCGTGATCAAGTTGAACGACCGTGCCGCGTTTGAACGCATGGGCACGACGGCGCGTTGGCCGAAAGGTGCGCTGGCCCGCAAGTATCGCGCCGTACCGGTTGAGACGCGCCTGCTGGGGGTGGAGTGGATGCGCGGGGAGCACGGGCGTCTTACGCCTGTCGCACGATTCGAACCTGTGGGGTTGGATGGAGCCACGCTGCAGCGGGCAAGCCTGTACAGCAAGGACCATCTGCTGGCGTTGGACCTGATGATCGGCGATCGCATTCAGGTGGTTCGCGCCGGGGGCGCGATTCCCGAGATCATTGGGCGTTGTCCCGGTCCGCGCAGTGGGGACGAAACCCCCATTCCCGCACCGCCGGAGGATTGATGCGGGGTGATTGCTAGGGCGGGTACGCCGAACGCGCCGTTTCTACACGCTTAATGTTGGCGGATGGTCAGGGACAGCCGTTCCTGCCTGATGACGGGTGTGTTTCTTGTGGCCCACGAATCTTGATATTCGGTTGGTTGCCTGCTTGTCATCACAAGGGGTAGTCGCTACATTCTGCGCTTTCTATAACCATACCGTGCAGAAGGTTCGACAGAATGATTATGGACAAAATGATTCATGACGGTTGCATGGCATAATTATTCTGTCCTTAATTATTTTGTAAAAAGACAGTGTTGAAAGGCGCATCCATGTTCAAAGAAGTGTCCAGCAAAGTGAGTTTTCCGGAGATGGAAGAGGAAGTGATCAAGCTTTGGAAGGAGCAGGACACATTCAAGAAGTCGCTGGAAATCCGCGAGGGCGGCAAGGAGTTTGTTTTCTACGACGGACCGCCGTTTGCGACCGGTCTGCCGCATTACGGCCATCTGCTGGCGGGAACCATCAAGGACATCATTCCGCGCTACCAGGCGATGCGCGGCCACTATATTTCCCGTCGTTTTGGATGGGATTGCCATGGTCTTCCGATCGAAGCGCTGGCGCAGGAAGCGCTTGGTCTGGCCGGCGCGCCGGCCATCAAGGAAGCGGGCGTCGACGTCTTCAACGAACAGTGCCGCTCGATGGTGACCAAGTATGTCGAGGAGTGGGAAAAGACCGTGACCCGCATGGGCCGCTGGGTCGACTTCGAGAACGATTACAAGACCATGGACACGCCGTTCATGGAGACCATCTGGTGGGTCTTTTCGCAGCTTTGGGAACAGGGCCGCATCTACAAGGCGCACCGCATCATGCCCTACAGCTGGCGCCTGGCGACGCCGCTTTCGAACTTCGAAGCCAATTCGAACTACAAAGACGTCCAGGATCCGGCCATCACCATCCGGTTTCGCGTCGAAAGTCTCGCCAAGAAGGGCGAAGCAGCGCACGACGCG
>JBNLGU010000107.1:0-8300 GCA_050306215.1 Pontiella sp. | reverse complement strand
CGCCTCCATCGCAAACTCGCCGCCCTCGTGGACCTGGCGTTTACGCTTTTCGAGTAGATTGATCGTTTCGTTGCTCATCTTGGGTTCCAAATTGATGGAAGCCCTATTGCAACAGGTGTGCCAGCGCCCCGCCGTTGCGAGGTGCTGGAGTGTTAAGTTGTTAAGTGTTAGGTGTTAAGATGTGTCGTGATGCGTGAAGCGTGAGCCGTGATAGTGTGTGGGCGTTCGGAAATAAATGTCGGTAGGTGTGGGACGGTGGATCAGGGGGGACTGCAACCATCCTCAAAACAACGCCTTGCGCGTAATTCCGACATTTATTTCCGCCGCCAGGGTTCCGCCGCATTATTTGTCGAAACCTTTTGGAATGCGGCTTTCTTCAGTTGCCGCTTTAGCGCGTAGACTCAAGTCTCCGCATTCCAGCGTGGTGTGCTACCGCCAGAAATAATGCCACGTGTAGGTGTGCTCGATTTCGGTGCCGGGTTCCAAGGTGCTGGTCCATGAAGCACGACCCACGCCGTTGAAACGGTACCACCACCATGGCCAGGAATAACGATACCACCAATCCAATGACTGGTCGTCGGGCAGGTAGCTCTTGTCTTCAAGCGGGTTGAGCATTTTCATCTCTCCGTCTTCGCCCACGGTAACAAGATTACCAAGGACATGGCGGGTGATCTCCACGGTAACCGGTTCCGTCTTGAAGTTCTTGAGCGTGATCTTACCTTCGAGATCGATGCGGGTATAGTGGTCTCTGTTCCATTCCACTGCGTTGGGGGTTCGTTTGGTCTCCTTGTCGCTTTTCTTGACGTTGATGTCGACCGCCGTGGTGAGCTCGATGTCGGCATGACCGCCGATCGATGTGTAGGTCATCATTCCCTGGGCAACAATGCGTCCATCCTTCAAAATCATGGCCGGTGCCGTGGTGAAAGGATGTTCGCTTTTGTTTTCGATGCGGATTTTGTGCATGACCGTGGGCGAAAAGTCGGCATGCAGGATGTTCATGCGTTCCGACTGGTTCAGGTTCTGCAGCACTTCCATGGGCGGGGCAATGGGAATATCCAGTGCGTAGACATCTTCGTAGGAGACTTCGTATTCCGCGATGGGAAGCACCATGCGTTCGCCCTTTTTCAAGGTAACATGGTCGATGGTGAACATGTACAGGTCTTCACTCTTGCTGGAACCGCCAAGCTCCGGGCCCAGGTTCATCGTCTCACCGCCGGGTTGAGTGCTTTCATTGCCAACCGTTGGCATTAACCGCTGCGACATGATGGCATTCGAGAAAGCATAGGCCGTCCGGCTGTTGTTTTGGAAGTTGGAAGAGAGCCGCGCGATATCCTCGCGCAAGGAGATCGGATCCAGGGAATCCTTGAAGGCGAACGAGGGGACTCCAATCACTAGATTGGCCGTGACATCGTGCACATCGATCAGCTCATTGATCAGGGTGGCCTCAAGCTTTAGAACCGCCTTGCCGTTGCCATCAATGGAGATGCTGTAGCTGGGAATCCAGCGAATACCCTTTTGGAGGTAGACCATGCCGACGTTGGCCTCGTTTCCGGGTTTGTTCTTCCATTGCAGACCGAGGGTTAATCGGTTGCGGAACGCTTCCTCCCGAACCTTGTTGTTCTGGGGTTCCACAAACGTGAGGTCGGAGATGCTGGAAAACGGCACGGTCTTGATCCCTTGCGTGGTACGCACCAGGACGAGATCGCTCTTTACGGGAAGCTGCGGGCTGGCCATGGGGGCGGCATAGGATTTCTGTTCTTCCGTGCTTCGAGTCGGTACGCCTACAAGGGTTGCTTCGTAGGGGACATTGTTCTCCCGAATGATGACGTGGGCGCCGATGTTGGCTTCGATCATTTCCCGGATGGTGAGCGCGGTCTTTTCCATTTCTATCTTACGGGTTCCCGATACAACGGATTGCAGCGTCGCGTTTTCATCGTCGACATAGGGCCAGAAGGTGCCAAGCACCGGAGCCGGGAGATAGTCCATAACAATCTTGCCGTTCTCATCCACCGGCATCCTCCCGTTGTGTTGGATGAAAGCGTGTCCGTCCTTGAATACCGTGATCTCATGGATGGGAAGCAGGCTCGTTTCCGCTTCCTTCGCCATGCCGGCGTTGATGCAGGCCATCCCCATCAGCATTACCATGATCGTTCTTTTCATCATGCGCTCCTTTCGTTTGGAAAATCCAGATGATCGCCATACTAGTGGGTTGCGCACTCCGAGATGTCACAGGAATGTAAAAACGGTGTAAAAGGTTGTTTAGGGGGTCGTCCTGAATGGCACTACGTTAAGCATGAATTGTACTGTTCAACGTGTCGGCGGACCAGCAACGCGGCGACTTAAAGTCGCCGCAGAGCTTGTTGAAAAAGCCCCCATTGGTTGTAGGACACGGTTCTTTGCCAAGCAATGGCCGTGCTTCTCCCGGAACCACGCGCCCTTCGTTACGAAGAGGCGCGTCCTCGGGTCCGCTAGTCAGCCGGCAACCGGTTCGGGGAGCTTGCCCGCGATGGGTGCGGGCTTGCGTCGAACCATGCACACGCTGGCGGTCAAAATCAATCCGGCGCCCAGGCCTTGCGCAAGGGTGATCGACTCGCCAAACAAGCTGATTCCGCCAAGCATGATGATCACCGGGGCACAAAGCATCGTGAGGCTTCCTTCCGACACGGTCAGGTATCTGTACGCAAAGGTCATCAGCAACTGGCCGACCGAAGCGGCGATTCCGCTGATGGCCAACCGGACCAGGTCGGATGCCGCCGGGGCGTCCGAAGAAACCTGAATCATGGCGGGCCCGGCACAGATCAGCAAACCAAAGAAGCATTGCGCTGCATAGATGGTGGAACCGTGCTCGGTGCGGGTCAGCTTGCGGATGTATACCACCACGATGGCGGCGAGTACGGCACCCGTCGATCCCAGTCCAACATAGAGGAGCGACGGAGTCGAAGCGCCTCCGATGCCGGACATGAAAAACATGCCGACCATGGCGATGGCCGTCAGGATTCCCTGGGTCGGCGAGAAGCGCTCTCCCAACCAGGCCCACGCCATGAGCGGAGCCCATACCACGTACGTAGTGCTGATGAAGGTGGCTATGCCGGCGCCGAGATAGGGAACGGTGGAGTAGAACAAGTATACCCCGACGCCGCCGAGTACACCGCGCATGATCAGATCCGGGTTCCGGATCAGTTGGGCAGGCTTGAAATGGCCCTTTGGCAGATAGATCGACGAAACGATGAGCAAGCCGATGCCGAAACGCATGGCGGTGGCCAACCAGGCACCTGCGGTGGTGCTGGCCGCGCGCAGGATCAGCACACTCGCCGTAAACGCCGCGATCGCGCAGCCCATCAGCAAGATGCCCTTCAGGCGCAACGAGGCATTCCGGTGATCCGGTTGCGGGTTACTTGAGGAATATTCGGTCCTGTTTTTCATCATTGATTGCTCCAGAGCCCGACGGTTCTGCAGGCTGGGGATCAAATGATGAAATAAATCAGGGTTGAAAGGGTCTGGAGAAACGCCGGATAGGGTTAGACGGTTTTAATGCGCAGCCACGCAAACACGCGGACGATCGATGCTTCGATCGCCGGGGCTTGGTTGAACTTGTACATTGCGTTTTCCATTGAGCCGCCAGAATAGGCGTCTTTTGTTAAATCGCAAGCGATATCTTCATGCAACCCGTCTCCGCTCGGTCTGTTGACTCTGTGTGAGAAAGCTACTTGCTGTAATCGGATGGTATGCCTCAGCTCCCGCATGGAGCACTTTCGAAGCATCCATTACGGATGCTTCCAGCTAAAAATTGGAGCGTAAAGACTTCACTATACTCTTGATCATCTTGCGATTGGGCGTACGCTCAACGCGTTGAAAGCAATAGGTTAGTAAAATGATAAGCAACACCAGAAAGGAGCTTGGGCATGAAAAAGATGTCTGCTTTGATATACGGTGTTATCTGCTACGCCGTATTCTTCATTTCCTTCCTCTACGCCATCGGGTTCACGGGGAACCTGATTGTGCCGAAGGGAATCGATTCGGGCCTGGAAGTTTCGCTGGCCGAGTCCCTCACCGTCAATATAGTGTTGCTCGGACTGTTCGCAGTACAGCACACCATCATGGCGCGCCCTGCATTCAAGAAGTGGTGGACCAAAATCATCCCTAAGGAAGTTGAACGCAGTACCTTTGTGCTGATCGCCAGCCTGCTTCTGCTGCTGCTCTACTGGCAGTGGCGGCCCATGCCGGGTGTCGTATGGAGTATTGAAAGCACGGCAGGAACCATGGTGGTTACAAGTGCGTTCTGGATCGGATGGCTGATCGTTCTGTCGTCGACCTTTATGATCAACCACTTCGATCTGTTTGGTCTGCGCCAGGTTATGATGCCGCTCATCAACAGGGAATATACGCACGTCGGCTTCAAAACCACGATGTTCTACAAATTTGTGCGGCACCCCATAATGCTCGGCTTCATCATCGCCTTCTGGGCAACACCGCACATGTCGGCTGGCCACCTGCTCTTTGCTGTCATGACCACGGTCTATATTTTTATGGGCCTGCAGTTTGAAGAGCACGACCTGAAGAATGCCATTCCCGAGTATGAGGAATATACGCATGACGTTCCGATGCTTGTTCCCGGAACCAAAGTTCGCCTCCATCACGAACACAAAGGACATCACGGAACCGTTACACATTAGAGGCGAGCCGCTGAAATAGATCCCCGCAGCTTATAGTAAAAGAAAAAAGGACCAGCCCTATCATCTAGTAAACCGTTTTGAGTGCGCGGCATTTGAAGCTGACTACGCGATTCCCAGCCATCAGGAAAGGGGCAGGGAAATGCTTTGGTCATCGTTCTACGATATCGTGAATTTGCCACAGGGATCGGCGATGACGCCGGCGTCGTTCGTTTTTTCGAAGATCTCGGCAGGGAACCGATTGTTGACAACAAACAGATTCTAAAATTCATAGGCTGACCTGCCGGGCTTTGCCGGTCGGGCATGACTCTTTTCTTGCCTCCGTATTGCTTTACTCTTGTCCGCACCATAACATTCATATTCAGTGTATGAGTTTGGGATTGAAACAGGAACAGGGGGGCATGACGGCGAATATGGAGAAGAGTTGGTGGCAACGGAACTGGAAATGGTTTGTTCCGCTGCTGGGAATAGGTGTTGTCATACTCTTTGTGTCTTTCATTGCACTTATCCTCAGCCTCGTATTCGGCATGATGAAATCGTCCTATGTCTACAATCATGCGATGGAGGAAGCGAAGGCAAATCCGAACGTCCAGAAGGCTCTGGGCGAACCGGTTAAAGCCGGACTGTTGGTTGCCGGAAACATTTCAGTCAACGGACACTCCGGTCACGCCGACCTGTCCATTCCGGTATCCGGTCCCGATGGCAAGGGAACCATCTATGCGGTGGCGCAAAAATCATCGGGAGAGTGGAGGTTCAAGACGTTTCTCGTTGCCGTTGAGTCCACTGGACAGCAGATCAACCTGTTGTTTGATACGGATGATGTGCGCGTTGGAAAAGTAACGGCGCAGCATGGCGACGCCATCTACGGAACATCGATCGAATATGCCGAAGATATCTACCTCGGTCGCCTGTCCAAAGGGGATGCCATTCATCTCGAGGATACGACCCTCGACTGGGATGAATACGATGATCCGATCATCAAGGTCAAGGCGCTCGATGGCGACGACGCGGGCACGGTCTGTTGGATTGATCTCGATTCGACCAGTTTTCTCGACCTGTATGACCCCTCCACCCGGCAGCTTGACCTGTCGAGGGCGGAACTACGCGGGCTGGACCAGGAGCAGATCAATGAGGTGATACGCCAACGGCGGGCCGTCGAGTAGGTCGTGGATTTACTCTGACAGGCTATTGATTGTTTAACTCCTCGAGTTTTTCTTTCCACGCCTGGCAGGCGTTGTAGGTGGCTTCGGACACGGCCGGTATGTCCTCAAAATCGGTCCACAACCGATCCTCGATCAAATCATGAAGCTCGCTGGCCTTTTGGCTGGCGATAAACTTTAGCTTTGCCGCCTGCTTCTCAATATCCTTGGTTTCTTCTGTGCTCATCATTTCTGCCTTCTCGATTAACTAGCGTCTAATCGCACCGCTCTTTGATGTTCCGACATGCTTCCATGCCCTTGGAATCCTCTCCGATGCCCAGCATGGCCAATACGGCATCGTCAAATCCGCATGCCCGTTTTCCATTCAGGTCTATCAGAGGACGGCGGATCAGAATCGGTTCGCGCAGCATGATGTCCAGGGCACCTTCCGCATCGAATGCGGTTGGATCAATCTGGCCCTGCTTGATGGCCGGGGCCTTCCAGTTGAACCACTCCGCCACCGGCCGGTTACCGAAAAACGGCCGGAGGACATCCCGTTCCCACGGCTCATCCAGTATGGATTTTACCACGAGGGTATAGCCGTTGGCTTCCAGCATGGTTTTTTGGCGGGCGTTCCCCTGGCAACCGGGTTTTTCATTAAACAGGAGTTTCTTCATGGTGATCGCCTTATACCGTCGAACTCATGAATTTTGCACCGCTGGCCTTGCAGATCGGGCAAAACCGAGGGGGCTCTTCGCCCTCATGCACATGGCCACAAATTGAACAGGTCCATCTTCCCATCACACCCTCCTATCCATCGTCGTGATAAAGTTTGGAGTGCGCTGACTTGAGTCAGCGCATTAGGTAAACGCGAGGCTAAGCGTTTCGTCATCGTTCTGGGTAAGGGTGAAGTAGCCGGAGGGGTCGGCGATGAATCCCTTTTCGTGGAAGGCAAACACCATGTTGCAGGCGACGTCGTTTGCCTCTTTAGGTTCGCACTCGGTGTTGGTGAAGAGCTTTAGCATATTCGGTTGGTCGGTGAATTGCAGTAGGAAGGCGCTGTGCTGGACGAAGATCAGATCGTCGTAGGCATAGGTGACTTCAAGACCGAGGTCGGACAGGATGGCGGTGATTTTTCCGAGTTCCTTGACGCCGGTGTCATTTGATTCCGTCGGTCCGCAGCTGCTACTGCAGGACGAGCAGCCTCCACTGCTGCATGCGCTGGATAAAAAATCGTTGTTCATATTTAACCTTTCTATCCACAGATTCCACGGATTGGCAGGATTTCTTTGACTAGCTAAAATCAGGGTAATCTGTGTAATCGGTGGATATTTACGCGGCGATTATTTTTGCGGCCCAGGCTTGGACGGCTTCGGCGGTGGCGATCATTTCGGGAATGGCGTCGGCGGGCGGTTCGGTGCGGTGGTAGCCGGCGAAGACGGGGCAGATGTTCTGGTAGGATTCGAACTTGCGCAGCTTCACGGCGATGGAATCATCGATTCCGCCGATCTGGTTGGCCGCATCGATGAGGTCGGTGAAGGTGTGGTTGTCGGCCAGTTTCCCTTTGGCCATGAGTGCGCCCATGACGTGCTTTTCGATGGCGAGGCCGATGATGTTGTAGAGGATTTCGGCGGTGAAAACGGTAGGGCGCTTGACGCCGCCTCGGGCGGTCTTTAGATATTTGTCGCCTTCGCTCATGAAGGCGGTGTAGTCGGTGCCGGATGATGCGGTCATTTCATGCTCCTAAATTAACCACAGAATACGCAGAAAACACAGAAATCCCGACAGGACTTCCTTTGTGGATTTTGTGCATCTTGTGGTTCTGTTCTCGCAAACAAAAAGGTGGAACCGAAGCGCGGGGCGTGCAAACAGAAGAGGAGAGAGTCTGTCGTGAGGGTGCCTGAATCCCGCACTCCGGTTCCAAAAGGTTTTCATCCCCGCCTCCGGAGCAGGCGAGGATGAAGGGTTGCTACATCACCAGCTCGAACTTGCTTTCGGAGGCATCGCGGTCGATCTTGTCCATGATGGCACCGAGCATTTTTTCGAGGAGGCGGATGCCGCCGGTATAGCCGACGGTGGGGAAGTAGCTGTGCCCGATGCGGTCGAGGATCGGGAACCCGTAGCGTACAAACGGGAGGTCCTCGTCGCGGGCAATGTACTTACCGTAGGTGTTTCCCATGAGCAGGTCGACCGGCTCGTTCTTGATCCACTGATGCAGCAGGAAGATGTCCGCCTGCGCGCCGTTCTTGACGTTCACGTTCGGCGCCTTTTCGGCACAGAGTTCCTTGATCTTGGCCGTGAACTTCTTGCCGGGCGTGCCGGAGACGATATGCGTCGGGACCATGTCGAGATCGAGCAAAAACTCGGTCAAGGGGATCAGCTGGTCGGGATCGCCGAACAGCGCCACCTTCTTGCCGTAGAGATACTGCGACATGTCGGCGATGACATCGACCAGACGTCCGCGTTCGGAAACGAACGACGCCGGAACCGG